>NZ_JBJURJ010000014.1:0-230515 GCF_046098205.1 Paenibacillus mesotrionivorans
AACCCGCTCGACTTGCATGTATTAGGCACGCCGCCAGCGTTCGTCCTGAGCCAGGATCAAACTCTCCATAAAAGTGGTCCGAAGACCGTTATGTTAGAGCTGATTGCTCAATTGTTCAAACGTTTGGCTGTAAATATTCATGTCATTTGTTCAGTTTTCAAAGAACTTTGTGTGACCTGCTCGACCGCGTCTTTCGACGTTATCGCGTCGTCACAAGAAGTTATACTACCAGAGTCTTTTTCGAAAGTCAACACTTTCGTTTAAACTTTTTTTAATCCCTCTTTCCGTACTCTATATAAAGACACTGCCGCGTACAGAAGAAAGGCCAATCCGGCCGCTGCCGCCCCTGCGCTGGTCCATTGCCCGGCCGTCCATTCCAAGGCATAACGGGGCGAATCCCCCCGGAGATATTCCAGCATAAACCGGCCGGCAGAGTACAGGATCACATACCCGGCAAATAAGCAGCCTTTGGGCCATTTATAGAATTTGAGCATAATCAGCAATGCAAAGACAACGATATCCCACTGCCCCTCCCAAACCTCGGCAGGCCAAAGCGGCACAGCTCCATAAGTTTCGAAGGCAATCGTACCCGGGGGATAGAGGATGCCAAACCCAGTACCCGTCGGCGATCCGAAGGCATCTCCATTGAGAAAGCAGGCGGTGCGCCCAATACCCTGCCCCAGAATAACAGCAGGAGCCAACAGATCAGCCAGCTCCAAAAAGGACAGCCGGTGTCGTCGGGCGTACAGAACGGCGGCCAGTCCTCCTCCCGCCAAAGCGCCTTGAATGGAGAGCCCTCCGTTCCAAACCTGGAGGATTTCACCCCAATGCTTGGAGTAGTAACCCCACTGAAAGAAAAATACATGCCACACCCTAGCCATGGCAATGGCTCCAAACATAACGTAAACCACCAGATTGGGGATATGGTCATGGTACGGTGTGCCTTTGGCCAGAAACAGTGCCACCCCCATCGCCAGCAGCACAGCCAAGGCTACAACAAGTCCATAAGAATGCACCGGAATATGACCAATATGAAACAGCACAACTCTCATCTTACGCTCCCCCTCCAGAATATGAATTAAACGCTTCATTATACTACATAACGTAGTATTATCCCACAAAAAAATGTGCTACGAACTTCCGCCCACCATCAGGAGCAGCAGAAAACAGCAGGTAACAAGAACCGGCCGCTGCAGCTTTAAAGGGACCTGTACCTCTTCCTCCGGACTGATCACCTGCAGCATCCGGTAATCAAGGGCCGTTCCCGCAAATTGCAGAGCGGTTCCATATATAGAAGCCCTCTTACCACCAGCCAGCTTAAGCAGCACTGTCCCCACATGAAGGGATGTCCCCATCTGCCGGATGGCAAACCGGTCGGCGAACAGCTCGAGCCAGGTATGCACATAGGCAAGAACCGGTTTAATTACAGGCAAATAAAAGAAGGACTCGGCCATAAGCGTCAGAATAAACAGCCTCAAGTTGTCCCGCTTCCGGCAGTGATGGAGCTCATGCAGCAGAATGCCCCTCACTTCCTCGGCGGAGCACTGCGCAAGCGTTGCGGTGGACACAACGATACGGGGACGCCACAAACCGATGTTAAGTCCCACAAACGCCTTGTCTTGGACCACAAGAATCTCTGTGTTCCACACCCGGTATTCCTCCTGCAGCTGCTTCGACAACTCGCGATGAAGATTGGAGCGGAGCAGGCGCAGACCTTTTACAGTAAGATGCCATTGCTTCAGAATACGCAGCAGCATCCGGCAGCAGCTGTATGCCAGGAGAAAACCCGGCAGAAGGACGGGAAGTCCCGGAGCCCGCCACACGCCCCCAGCCTCTAATACCACGACCCCACCCATCCATCCTGTGACGGCAGCAACCAACAGCACGGTCAGCCCATAGCTGACACCCACTTTACCTCTGGGGCTCATCATCCTTTTCCCCGCTTCATCTCGTTGATTTTCTGCTCCAGCTTGGCCACGATTGCGGGGTTGGCTCCATCCAGCGCGTCAATCATATGGGTGACAATCAAATCCCCATACTCCGAAACAAGCCCCTGGGAGACAGCACGCATCTGCTCATCAAGAAACTGCTCCTTGCCCATTGCCGGCTTAAAGGTGGCTCCCCTGTCCCGGCCCGCCCTGTCCGCTGCTTTGGCCAAATGGCCTTTTTTGAGCAGGCGGTTCATGACGGTCATCACCGCATTCACCGAAATCGGCTCCTCACGGCTTAACATGGACTGCACCTCGCGGATGCTCAGCTCCCCGGAAGACCACAAGAGCTCCATGATTCTCGCCTCCAGCGGTCCAAAAAACCGATTCAGACCCTCGTCGTTTACATTGATCCGGTTAATTCGCATCCGTCCGCCCCCTCACTTTACTACACAGTGTAGTATATGGTATCCATGCTGTCAACCTTGTCCCACAGAAGGCCCTCACTCCCTATCTTAACAGCAAAAAAGACCGGGAGCTAAACCTCTCTCCCGGTCTTTAATCCCGCTGCTCAGCCTAACAGCTGGCGCAGCTCCTCTTCGTTATCGATAATCCGTATGCCCAGCTCCTGGGCCTTGGTCAGCTTGCTGCCGGCCGCTTCTCCGGCAATAACCACGTCGGTTTTTTTGGATACGCTGCCCGTAACCTTGGCCCCCGCCGCCTCTAGCAGCTTGCCCGCTTCATCTCTGGAAAGAGTGGGCAAGGTCCCGGTCAGCACCACGGTTTTGCCATAGAAGAAACCGTCTTTATCGGCAGCCGCTTCAGCCGCCTGCTCCGGCACTTGGGGGGAAACGCCGAGACGGAGCATCTTCTCGATACTGGCACGCATCAGCGGATCATTGAAGAAACTGACGATACTCTCGGCTACAATCCCCCCGATATCCGGCAGCCCCTGCAGCTCCTCCGCTGTAGCAGCCATCACCCCTTCAAGGGAGCGGTAATGATCCGCCAGCACCTTGGTGGTGGTTTTGCCCGTATTGGGGATGCCCAGCGCAAACAGGAAGGATTCCAGCTCCCGTCCTTTGCTTTTTTCCAGCGCATCCAAGAGATTGCGTGCCTTCTTCTCGCCGAAGCGCTCCAGCGTCACCAGCTGCTCCAGCGTCAGCTCATACAGGTCAGCCGGATCGCGGACATTCCGCTCATCGTAGAGCTGCTCCGCGGTTTTTTCGCTGAAGGTCTCAATGTCCATGGCATCCCGGGATGCAAAATGGGCGATCCGCCCAATCAATTGGGGCCGGCAGCCGGTTTTGTTGGGGCAGAACAGATGGGCGCCGCGCCATTCCAATGCGGTTCCGCAAGCGGGACAGGCTTCAGGGGCAGCGATTTCCTCCCCTTCCTCCTCCTCCGTAACCTTGCCGAGAATCTCCGGAATTACGTCATTGGAGCGCCGGATGTACACCAGTGTGCCCAAGCCGCGTTTCAAACCCTTGCGTTCAATATCTCCCAGGTTGTTCAGCGTGCAGTTCTGGACCGTCACCCCGGCCAGTTCAACCGCCTCCACCTTGGCTACCGGCGTCAGCTTGCCCGTCCGGCCCAGCTCCCAGGTTACCGACAGCAGGGTGGTCACCGCCTCCTCCGCCTCGAACTTATAGGCGATGGCCCAACGCGGGAACTTGTCCGTATAACCCAGCACCTCACGGGTGCGCAGATCCGCCACTTTAATGACAATGCCGTCGATAAGAAAATCAAAGCTGCTGCGTTCCCCGGCCACTTTCCGCAGCTCCTCCATCACCTGGTCCATGGTATTGCAATACCGGGTCCAGCCGTTTACCTTGAAATGATTATCCTTCAGGAAATCCGTCATTTCTTTATGGTTGGAAAAACGGACACCCTCCGCATAGCCGATATTATAAAAGAACGCGTCCAACCGCCGTTCCGCCGTGGTCTTGGGGTTCAGGTTGCGCAGCGCACCCGCGGCGGCATTCCGCGCATTCTTCAGAGGCTCCGCAGCCGTCTTGTTATAGTTCTCCAGTACGGACAGGAACATAACCCCCTCGCCCTGCACCTCCAGCGTTCCCTCCTTGAAGGGAATGCGCAAGGGCACTGAACGGATGGTTTTTACCTGGGCCAAAATCCCTTCTCCCACCTGCCCGTTGCCCCGGGTGGCGGCCTGCACCAGCTCCCCGTTCTGGTAGGTCAGATTCAGGGTCAGCCCGTCAAACTTCAGCTCCAGGGCAAAGGAAGGCTCCGGCAGCGGATTGTCCGGATTGGCTTGGTTATATTGGTCCACCAGCTTTTTCACGCGGGTATGCCAAGCCAGCAGGGACGCCTCCGTTTGGGCTTTGTCCAAACTCCACAGCTTGGCCAGATGGCGGTGGGGCGTAAAGCCCTTCAGAATTTCGCCGCCTACCCTCCGGGTGGGGGAGTGGGGCAGCACCAGCCCTGTCTCCTGCTCCAGCTTCATCAACAGATCATACAGGGCGTCATACTCCACATCGCTTGCGGAGGGGGTGTCCAATGTATAGTATTCATGCGCCATCCGGTTAAGCTCTTCAATCAGCTGCTCCATGCGGGCCAGCGGCTCCCGGGAGGTTTCTTCAACGGTCATGCGGCAATCATTCCTTTCGGTGTATATCAGTCAGGTATCTATCTATGCATATATGTAAAAAAGGCTTCTATGCGAAAGCACCTCCAAAGAAGCGGGTCCATCTGCAAAAGAAGCCTTTTTTGGAAGCTTAGGCGTGTCTGAAAACTCCGAGAGGAGCAGCTAATAGCCAAATTTTCGTTCATGGCAAGGGACGAAAAGGCGATGAAAGATGCCCTCAACGAGTTTTCAGGCACGGCCTAGCAAAATTGGTCCGTTTACGCCTGCTTGGAAATCGGGGCAAACTTGGCCAGCAGCCGTTTGACCCCCACCGGCGCGGGGAAAGCAATCTGCAGCTCCGTATCATCGCCGGAGCCCTTGACCGCTACCACAACACCGGTGCCCCACTTGTTGTGGGAGACCTTGTCGCCGACACCGAAGTCGGCGGGATTGTTGCCGCCGGCAGTGCCGGGTACCCCCGCGGGACGTGCCGCGGCCATTCCTCCGGCGCCCATACCGGCGGCTGCGGGGTTGCCTGCGGCCCGGCTGCCGCCGAAGAGGCTGCCGCGGCCGGTTGCCGCCGCGCCGGGCGCACCGCCTCCGCCGCCATAACCGGCGGCAGGTGCACCGCTGCGGCGCTCGCTGTAGCCGCCCCCTCCGATGGGGCGGCCAAAGCCCTCGCGGCCCATACGGGCGGCCGCGGCGGCATCCTCGATGCACTCCCGGGGCAGCTCCTTCAGGAACCGGGAGGGTGCATTGGCGCTGGTGCGGCCGAAGAGCATACGCATCCGGGCGCAGGTCAGGTACAGCTCCTGCTCGGCCCGGGTAATGCCCACATAAGCCAGCCGGCGCTCCTCCTCCAGCTCCTCGTTGCTGTTTTGGACGCGGCTGTGGGGGAAGATATTCTCCTCCATCCCTACTATAAACACAGCGGGGAACTCCAATCCCTTGGCACTGTGCATGGTCATTAGCACCACGGCATCTCCGCTGCCCTCTTCCTCGTCCCTATCCATGGAATCGATGTCGGCGATAAGCGCCAGATCTGTCAAGAAGGACACCAGGGACTTGTCCTCGTTGCGCTTCTCAAACTCCATCGTCACGGAGAGGAACTCGTCGATATTTTCCAGACGGGCCGTGGATTCCAGGGTATTCTCCCGGATCAGCTCCACCTTGTATTCGGTCAGCTCCAGGGTTTTCTCCGTCAGCTCCGTCACGGATAAGTATTCCAGCATCCGGTGGAGATTAGTCACCATTTCATAGAAGTCCCACAGGGTATTCTTGGCCTTCGCCCCCAGCTCCATCCCGTCCAGCTGCCCCAGCATGGCAAACATGGAGATGCCTTGGCGGGCAGCGGCGTCAGCAAGCTTTTCCACCGTGGTATCCCCAATGCCCCGCTTGGGCACATTGATGATCCGCCGCAGGCTGATATCGTCGTCCGGGTTGGAAATGAGCCGCAGGTACGCGAGAATGTCCTTGATTTCCTTACGGTCATAGAACTTGATGCCGCCGACAATCTGGTAGGGCACCTCGGACTTGATGAGAATCTCTTCTATTACCCGGGACTGGGCGTTGGTCCGGTACAGAATAGCATAATCCCGGTATTTCCGGCCCTGGGTCAGGCCCTTCTTGATCTGCGACACTACATAATAGCCTTCCTCATGCTCCGAATCTCCCTGGTACACCTGGATCTTGGAGCCCTCTCCCTTATCCGACCACAGGTTCTTGGCCTTGCGGCCCGAGTTGTTGGCAATCACCTTGTTGGCGGCGTTCAGGATGGTGGAGGTGGAACGGTAATTCTGCTCCAGCAGAATGGTGGTGGCTTCGGGATAATCCTGCTCGAAGTTGAGGATATTGGTAATATCCGCTCCACGCCAGCGGTAGATGGACTGGTCGCTGTCGCCCACCACACAGATGCGGTGGTGCTTGTCGGCAATCATTTTGCAGAGCATATATTGGGCCCGGTTGGTATCCTGATATTCGTCCACATGGACATACTGGAACTTGTTCTGGTAATAATCCAGCACCTCGGGAACCTCTTTGAAGAGCTGGATGGTGGTCATGATCAGGTCGTCGAAGTCCAGGGAGTTGTTGGCCTTCAGCTTTTTCTGATAGAGCTTGTACACTTTGGCAACAATACCGTCAAAATAGTCGCCGATGAGGGCTTCCTTGCGCTCCGGGGTAATCAGCTCGTTTTTGGCATTGCTCATAGCAGCCTGAACCGCCTTGGGTTCGAACTTCTTGGTGTCGACATTCAGCTCCTTCATACAATTCCGGATCACGGACAGCTGGTCGGCTGAATCCAGTATGGAGAAGTTGGAGGAGAATCCGATCCGGGAAATATCCCGGCGCAGGATTTTGACGCACATGGAGTGGAACGTGGATACCCAGATGTCCCTGGCGGAGGGACCTACCAGCTTCTCCACCCGCTCCTGCATCTCCCGGGCTGCCTTATTGGTAAAGGTAATGGCCAGAATGCTCCATGGCGCAGCCTTGTTGGTGGCAATTAAGTAGGCAATCCGGTGGGTCAGCACCCGGGTTTTGCCTGAGCCGGCCCCGGCCATAATAAGAAGAGGACCGTCTACGGTCTGTACCGCCTTCTGCTGAGGGGGATTAAGCAAACGGACCGCCTGTTCAATATTCACTGAAAAGCTCATCACATTCCATCCTGTCTATATTAATTAGTAACATTATGAAGAAAAGGGTAAGGTGCCGCTGCATGCGGATAACGGAACTCCATCCACACGGCGGACCGCTTCCACGGTGGCTATTGCACCGGACAGATTCTGGTAGATGGCGTTGCCTACCACTATGGTATGCGCAGCTTGTGCAGCCTGACGGGCCCGTTCCGGACCGTCAATGCCACCCCCGTAGAACAGCCTGGCGGAGGCCAACCGTTCCTTCACCTGCCGGACCCATGCCATGTTGCCGAAGACACCGCTGTACTCCACATAGAATATGGGGACACGGAACAGCTTGTCTGCCAAGGCGGCATAGGCCAGGACATCCTCCAGGGATTCCGGAGTGACGGCGCCAGTGAGCCCGGCCGCTGTTGATTGTTCATTGAGAATCACATATCCCTCTGCAGCAACCCGGCTCCAGTCCATATACGGCTCCGCATCTCTTAGCACCTGCTGGTGGCGGCCGGTAATCCATTCCCCGCGGGAGGTGTTCAGCACCGAGGGGACCAAATACCAGTCGAACCCCTGCACCAGCGCTTCATCTGTGGAAATTTCCAGGGCGCATACTACGGGGTACCGCCTCAGCCGCTCCAATAACGCCGAAGTATTATCATACGTAATACCGGAGGAGCCGCCGATGACAAAAGCATCGGTGCCGGACCGGCAGAGCTTGTCCAACGCGTCGTCGGACAGGTCTTTTTCGGGATCCAGCTTGAAGATATGGCGCCAATGGGTAAAAGACTCTTGCATGGGAAACCCCTTCCTGCCGAATTGCAAAGGCCGCTTCTCTCTTTCAAGTCTACGGGAGGCTGCACAGGGTGTCAAATGGGTCTTTGGTTGTGCAAGTCTTTGCAGAAATTCAAGATTAACTGTGCTATATTGGATACAGGCAAGCATTAAGTCGTAGGTTATTAGTCTCTTCATAAAGGGGAAGGAACACATGCCCAAGACCATACTGTTGGAAATTGACATTGAAGAGGGGGAAGATTACGTTGTCAAGGAGCTTTTAGCTTACCTGGCTTACACGAAGCGGATCAAGAAGTATCTGTGGCAGGAAAAAGAAAGCGCCTCCCTCCGAAACGCGGTTCCGGGTGCTCCGGGTAACCCCGCGGTCCAGCGGCATTCTCCCAAAGAGGCGCCTGCCGCCGCCAAACCTCCGGCCGTTCCCCCGAAACCTGCGCCCATGCCGCCAGGACCCAAAAATATGGAAGCCTCCCAAATGATGATGTCCATGCTGGAGGATCTCTCACGATGGAAAAAGGAAAACAAGCTGATCCGCTTGAAGGCGCTGAAGGGCAAGGGTCAATTCCTGGACATCGCCTGCAAAATTGTCAGCCATGATGCGGATGTGGGTACGGTTACGGTATATGATGTGGACCGGAAGGTTGTGGAAACCGTACGGCTGACAGAAATTGAAGATATGGCTCAGGCGCTGTGAAAATGCGGAAATGATCCATAAAGCGCCTCTCATGACGAATTCTAAAGCTCCCTCTGCGGCTCATGCCTGCAGCGGGAGTTTTTGGTATGGAGCGGAAGATGGGGAATACTATCATCATGTCTTCTATAAAAGGATGGTTGTTATGTCCTACGATGCACGCACCGGATATCCTAATTGGCTCCGTCTCTTGATTCAGACTGCCGCCGTAACGGTTTTTTTGCTCTCGGCCGTACTGGTATCGCCAGCTTCCGGAGAGGCCGCCGCCACTGTTTTAATGAATAACCCCACCGGCGCCGGCGGGGATACACATGGGCAGGTCGAACGCTTCGATGTTCAGAAGGGCCAGGTGACGGCCCGCATTCCGGTAACGCCGGAAATACAGGAGGAGCTCAGCAAGCTGGCCCAGTCTGCTTCGGGCTCGGCCGGCACCTTCCGGATCGATCCCGCCGACGGTACAGTACTGCATGTTCCCCTGCGGCCGGCGGTGGAAATCCGGCAGCCCGGCTTTTATACCCTGGCCGCCGAGGCTTATCTGTTCATGCCCACGGGCCGGGAGCCATATATTCTGTTCTTCTCGGAGGAAAACGAACCCCGGCTGTTCGGCTTGACGCATCCCGTCACCCGGCTGCTGGCGCTGTGCGGCTGGGAGGATGCGTATGCACCCGCCGGACAATAAGGCGTCCGGCCTCTGCGCTCTGTGCGGACGGACAGGGGTGTCGATCACTGTCCATCACCTGATTCCCCGGGAGATGGGCGGCAGCCATGAACCCACTGCCCAGCTATGCCATCCGTGCCACAAACGGCTGCATGCGCTTTATACCAATGAGGAGCTGGCGGCCCGGCTTTCCAGTATTGCGGCTCTGCAGGCGGATGAGCAGATCAGACTGTATCTGAAATGGATCCGCAAGCAGCCGCCGGAGACCATTCCCCGGACACGGAAGTCCCGGGCCGTGCGTGGCGGACGATAAGGAGTGGAGTTTTCCCCCACTCGGTGGAATTACGCGCCGTGTACCAGCCGCTGGCGATTCTCATCCCAGCGCCATACCGGCTCCTCCGCCGCTGCCTTGAGCTGAACCCCTCCCAATATCCGGTCGACGCCGCCCAGCCTGACATAGTCTGCCTTGCCTGCCAGCACATCCTGGCCGTCCGGGGTCAGATGGACGGTGAAACCCGGCAGGGGCCCCGCATCTCCGTAGCGGGGCAGCTCATCGGGTATACTGAGCCGGAGCAGGGGAGCCGGGCCCGAGCCCAGCCGCCGCAGGTATGCCCAAAAGGCCAGATCCCCGATGCCGAAGAGGGAAAGCGGGCCGGTTGCGGCTTGGAACAGCGGCAGCAGATGGTGGGTTCCGGCGCTGACGGCCTGCAGCGCCGCGCGCTCTACGCGCCCCAGTCCGTCTGCCACGGACGGGAAACGGCTCAGGTGCGCGGCGAAGGCCTCCCGCAGAAAAGGCAGCGCCGCCGTTTCGGCCTGGAGCAGAGCTTCCACCGACCGCGGGTCGGGGGAAGCGTAGGCCTCCCAGGCCCGGCGGCCCAGCGCCAGCGCTTCTGCGGGGACGGGGCGCCGCCCGGGGTAAAGCGCAGCCAGCTGCTCCGCGGTAAGCTGGCCCAGCCCGTGAAACGGCTCGATCCCCGGATACGAGCCGATGGTAACAAGCTGGATGCGGAGGGGCTGTGCGCCGCCCTCCGCATCCAGCCGCGCCAGACGATGCAGCAGGTACGCCTGCATCGTCTGATCGAAGAGATCGTGCTCCATCCAGAGCACGATCTCTTCGCCTTGGGCGGCGGCCCGGGCCAGCGCCGCCTCCTGCTCGCCGCAGGCTCCGGCGAACAGCGCCTGCGGGATGCCATAGGTCTCCTCCATCCAGGCTGCGCGCTTCTCCCGGAAGGCAGGCCCATCCATCTGCGGTGCCACCGGCCCCTCCGTATAATCCTCCCGCCACGGCAAAACCGTTCCTTCGATCCCGGTTTCCTTCAGCTTTTCCGCCACCGCATCCCCGTTAGTAATATGCAGCACTGTCATGCACTCCCTTCCTGATTCCTCACTCTACCCCCATTATATCCCATGTTGCCGAAGGAAACATACATTCGCCTAAATTTATTGCCATTCTTGCCATCCGCCAAGGTATGATAAAAAGCCGGGACCCTTTTTGCGGTTCCCGGCTGAACGGTCTTTTGGTGTTAAGTGCTGCTATTGGCCCGACGGGGAAGGTGAGGCGCTGGCCGGCGCAGGGCTGGCCTCGGCGGGCTTCGCCGTTAACAGCTCCTTTATTCTGGTGGCCACCGCGTCCATATCGGAAGCACTGAGAGCAAAGGCGAAGGCGCCGTCTGTTTTGGCCACCCGGACCAGTTGGTTGTCGATTTTGCCTTCATATACTAGGGGTGTCCCCTCGGTTTGCGTAACGGTCACCTTCAGCTCGGGGGCGGTCCAGTCCACCTCCGACCGTTTTTTGGGGAGGCGGTCTGTGGACAGGAAGATCAGCTGATCCAGCACTCCGCTGCCCTCCTCCGGCTTCAGCTCCTTGTCGCCCAGCTTCCAGGCGGATTCGTACGCTTTTTTGGCCGGGTCAGATTTGGCCAGGGTCCATGTTTCCCCCTTCCACTCCAGAGTCAGGGCGGTAACCTTGTCGTACTCCACCTTGAACACGGATTTATCCAGGAGATCCTCGGCGGTTTTGCTGATGTTGGTGAGTTTGGTATCGTCCGCTTCATATACTGTGTTGGCGTCGCCGGTCTTCATATAGGTAGTCCCGGCCACCGGCAGCGGGTTGCCGATCAGCACCGTCTTTTTGCTGCCGTCTGCCAAAACAGCTTCCACCTGCTGCAGCGGTTGGTCCAGACCGAATTCCCCCAGGTTGGCAGGAGCTTCGTCCACAATCCCCTTCACCGTCAGCGTTGCCAGAGATTCCGCCACCGCATCCGCCGCATACGATTCCACGGGATACGTCTCCGGCGCGGTCATTTCCCAGCCGCCTGCGGTCCGCTTCAGTTGCACGGCGTTGGCCCCGGTGCCCAGCTTCAGCTCCTTCACGTCGGCGCTTTTTACGGCGAACAGCTCCTGATCCGTCTTGACCTCTTCCTTAAAGAAGTTTTCGCTCTTGGCGTAGGCATAGCCGCCGATGAGGACGGCCAGGAGGATCAATGTGGGCAGAAATTTCTTCATCCTTTTCTCCTCCTCCACCAGACTGCTCCCCCTGCCGCCAGGAAGGCCAGCGGGAAGACGGCGATGGTTCCCCAGAAGATCATCTTTTGCTTGGACATGGAAATGTAAACCTGCTCCGGCGCCGCTTCCTCTCTCGGCCGGATGGTCACCACATCCTTCTGCTCATTGAGCCAGCCGGCACTATTCAGGGCAAAATCCCGGTTGCTCTGCTCTGCGATCCAGTCGTCCCGCAGGAACATGCCGTTGCCGATAACCACCGCCTTGGGTTTGTCGTCCTGAGTGGTGACTGCATAAGCCAGATCCAGCGGGCCTGTCAGGTCGCCATCGGTTTTTTTGATGGTGTCCTGGGTTAACTGGGTATTGGCCGAGGTAAAGGGCGCCAGATTCTTCTTGCCATAACCGGCATCGCTGGTCCGCAGCAGGGCGCTGAGCTTATAATCGGCGAAATCCTTCACCGTAGACAGAGACATCGCTGCCGGGAGGGCAACAATGGCCCGCTGCTCCTCCAGCTTGGTGACTATATCGTGATAGCCGTACTGGGGCACGATGGTCAACGGATTAGTCGACAGTGTCTTGGAGGACTCAATGACAAGGGCGTTGTCATTTTGCACCCCGACGGCAGACAGCACCTTGTTCCAGTTGGTCCATTTCGCCATCTCATTGGCCAGTCCCACCGCCATATAGAGCTTGCCTTTATTTTTGACAAAATCGGTGATCAGCGTGGCCTCCTGCTCGGTGGCGTCCTTTTGCGGAGCCAGAATAATCAGGGTCTCCGCATCCTCCGGGATAGCCCCTGCCGAAAACAGGTTGAGCTCCTTGATTTGCATACCTTCATTCTCCAGCCCGCTCTTGAAGGCGGAGGCGTCGGAGAGGGTCACCTCATTATGTCCGGTGATGGCGTAGGCGATATGTTTTTGCCCGGAGGTCAGATCCACCAGCGCCTGGGTGAACTTCGCTTCCCCACTGAAGGTATAGGTGGTCTGCTGGGAGCCGTAGCCGAACAGCTCGGAGCTGGTGACGCTTTTGGTTTTGCCGCCGCTCTCAAAAATAATGGTGCCGTATGAGCCGATCTCATATTTTTGGGCCAGGGAAGGGTTCTTCTTAGGGTCTACTTCCTCCCAGGTGAACTTGCCGCTGCGCTTCTGGTATTCATCCAGCAGATCCTTGATCTGGCGGCTGACCACTCCTTGACCCGGATCGGTAAACGCAATGGCATGAACGTCCTGCTCCAGATTCTTCAGGGTGGTGATGGTTTTATCGGACAGGGTGAATTTTTTGTTGGCGGTCAAATCCCACTGGGCCCCCTTCAAGGAGTGCAGGAAGATGGTGAGCAGGATAAATATGCCCACCACCGCCAATGACAGAACGGCGGCGTTAGCGCCTTTGATCCAATTTTTCACAGTTGTATCCTCCTAAAGGTTTTCGCGGGAGCGAAAACTGGCTTCGTAAGCATCTGCTGGGCTTTCTGAAAGGAAAGCCTACTTCGTAAGCATCTGCTCCATCCTCTATCTCCAGCGTTTGCGCTCCAGCACCTGAATGCTCAGCACCAGGAACATGGCCACCATCGTCACATAGAACAGCACGTCCGGCAGGTCAAAGATCCCCTTCTGTAAGTTGGTAAGCCGCTGGACGATGGAGAATTGTGTGAAGATATCCCGGGCGGAGGAGAACAGGCTGTAGCCCAGCCAGTCAATAACCCACAGCAACAGCAGCATGGCAAACGCCGCAATGCCCGCAATCATCTGATGCGAGGACAGGGACGAGCAGAACAGCCCAACGGCCATCATGGCCGCTCCCAGGAGGAACAGGCTCAGGTATGACAGCCACAGGACCGGCTGGTCCAACGAACCGTAGGTGCCCATAATCAACGGATACAGGAGGCTGAAGGCCACCAGCAGGAAGTGCACCAGCAGTGCGGCCAGATACTTGCCCATGACAATTTCCGTTAAGCTGGCCGGTGAGGTGAGCAACAGCTCATCCGTTCCCTGGCGCAGCTCCTCGGACACCAGGCGCATGGTGAGGAGGGGAATCACGAACAGATAGAACAGGATCATATTGGACATCAAGGGACGCATATCCACGGTGAAGGAGGAGAGAAAATCATTGGCAAAGAAAAACCCCGCCAACAAGAAGTAAAAGGCAAACGCTACATATGCCACCGGGGAATAAAAGTACATTTGGAGCTCCTTGCGGCAAATCGCCCAGGTTCTACGCACGGCTGTCGCCTCCTTCCCCTGCTTCGGTCTCCTCTTCGGCTTTATCCTCGTCTGAACGATTCTCAGCCGGTTCTGCCGTCTGCGGCACAGCCCCATCCTCACGAATCACGACGGATGGATCCTGGCTGGTCAATTGCAGGAAGATATCCTCGAGGCTGAGATTCTCCCGTTTCATCTCAAGAATGGGAAGCCCCCGCTCCGCCATGCGGAAGAAGATGGCCTCCCGGATATCCGTGCGGTCCCGGGCGGATACCAGAAGCGAGGAGGTTTCGCTGCTTGCTTCCTGACCTGGAGCAGACGGCTCCCGGATCTTGACGGCCTCCACCTGGGGCAGCAAGGCCAGCTCCCGCAGGATATGCTCCCGCTCGCCCCGGATCTCCAGGGAAACCTGGAACTTGCTCTCCATTTGCCCGCCCAGCTCTTCGGGATTGCCGTCCAACACAATCTGACCCTGGTTGATGATCAGGACACGGTTGCACAGGGTATTGACCTCGGGCAAAATGTGGGTGCTGAGCAGGACGGTATGCTTTTCCCCCAGCTCCTTGATCAGCTGGCGGATTTCGATAATTTGCTTGGGGTCCAGACCGGAGGTAGGCTCATCGAGAATCAGCAGATCAGGCTGATGCAGAATGGCCTGGGCCAGACCCAGCCGCTGCCGGTAGCCTTTGGACAGCCCCTTGATGATCTGCTTCTCTCTCCCCTTTAACCCCAGCTTCTCCACCGCTTCCCCGATGCGGATTCGCTGCTCCCGGATGGGAATGTCCCGCAGATCGGCGACAAACTTCAAGTAAGCGCCTACGGACATCTCGGGATACAAAGGCGGTGTTTCCGGCAGATAGCCGATTTTGCGGCGCGCCTTCTTGGGATGTTCGGCCATGGACAGGCCATCCACCAGAATTTTCCCCTTGGTCGGGTTCAGATACCCGGTAATCATCCGCATGGTGGTGGTTTTGCCGGCCCCGTTGGGCCCGAGAAAACCGACAATTTCCCCACGGCTCATGGAGAAATCCATATGGCGGACGCCGCGCTGGTTTTCGTACATTTTGCTGACCTCGCGCACTTCTAACACTTGGTTACCCCCCAAATATTCGAATGTTTTGACTTACACGTTTTGAGGCTTAGGCAAATTCAATATACGTATCGAACTCTAAACGCAGCTTAAAAAAATCTGAAAGCAAGCTTAAAAATATGTGTCTAATTTGTGACAATCAGTGATGTCCGTCTATCGTTTATGCGCGGTGTTTGTAATAGCGAAACCCATTCTTCCGTTATTTAGGCGTTACCGCAGGTTTGGTACCTATAGCGGGAGTCTAATCTCCGCTATCGCCCGCCAAATGGGGACATGGGGAGAAAAACCACGGCAATAACGGAAGAGCCGCCTCCTCTATTTTCCATCTGCCGCCCTTTTTGTGGTAGATAGCGGGGCCCCCCCTTCCCCTATTGGGCGAATCTCCAACCTCTTATCTCCTGTCTTGTATGCGCCAGGTTTCCATAATCGGCCGATTTGGCTGGAAACTGTCCCGCGGCGGGTTTTGTACCAATCAGGAGTTGCACCAATCCGAAAATAACGGAAGCGATCTTCCGCTATTCCACCGCCGGAGTGTTATCCCCTCCCGATAGCGGAAGCTGTTTTCCGTTATTCTGGTGCTGACCCGGCTCACAGACATCAGAAGGGCATGTTAACGGAAATCCCTTTCCGTTATCTGCCTGTCAGCTCCGGCCGATAAGCAATTAGCGGAAAAACCTTTCCGCTATGACGCCCTTCTCCCAGAGGCCTGCTGTAGAGCTGCCCGGTTCCGCTTGTCCCACCAGTAAACAAAAAAGACTGCCCCTCCGCCACACTACGGCGTTAAGACAGTCTTACTGTTTTTTACCGCGTCAACTGTCCGCGGGTCACACCCAACTGGTTGGTAGCCTTCAGCGTTTTCCAGACCTGCGTGCCGGAGATTCGGCCGGCCATGGCCTCCCGGTACAGCTTAATAACCTCGTGCACCTTATCCGCCGATTCCTCCAGGAACTCGATCCGGAACCGGGACACGCCCAGGTCGATAAAATGCTGCAGATACTCCGCTCCGGATTGCTCGATGGCATTGTACACGGTGTTGCGGCAGCCGTCATCCACCCGGACGGGATGGGAGAAGCCGACCCGGTCCTTGAGGGAAACCCGGTGCTCCTCGCAGGGCCGTCCGCAATTAGTGTAATCCGTGCCTTCGCTCAGGAAGGTGCAGTACACGCAATGCTCCGTATGGAACATGGGCATATGCTGCTGGATCACCACCTCCATCCGGGAGGTGTCGGAGCGCTCCATCAGATCGGTCATCTGCTGGATGTTCAAATCATAGGAAGGGACAATCCACGAGCAGCCCGCCTCCAAAAAGAGAGCCGCCGCCTTATGGTTGGCGATATTCAGCGAGTAGTCCCCCACCAGCTCAGGCATAGGCTCCGCCGGATTCTCCTTGCCGCTCTCCAGGAACGCCTGCAGGGCTCCCGTATTCCGGACCAGCACCGCATCCGGCTTCAAACGGAGAATATTGCGGAAGTATCCGCCCTCCCCCGGCATATGGATCCGTGGAGCAGCCAGGCCGATTTCATGTCCGGGTCCGGCTGCGCGTACTGCCTCCACTGCCTCCGGAAATTGCTTAATGAATTCAAAATCGGCATAAATCCGGCCGATTCCGCATTCCAACGCAGCATGCACCTGCTCCATGCTTCTGCACAGGACCGTCAGCTCCGGCTTCAGGGCCTGCGGCTTATACTGATGGGCATCCGCATATACGCGGATGGAGCGTTTCGTATACGCCGGGGGTTTACGCCGTTCATCCTCCAGCTCCTCCACCGCCTCCCGGCGCAGCCGGTTCAGCTCCCGCATCGGCACAATCAGCTCGCCCTTCAGATGGACCTCCAGCTTTTCCAGTTCAAAAAGCGTACCGCCTGTCCGTCCCAGCTGTTCCTCCAAAAACGCCTCATCCATAGGGCGCTTCATCGCCTGCTCCAATAGAAGCTCGGATTCCTTATAGATACAATTGCCGGTTTCCATATCCGTCCACCAGGTTCGCAGCGGCTCTCCCAAAGAACCGGCCACACGTACGGCAAGCGGGAAGACCCGGTACGGCTTCTCGGTTTCGAAGGTTTGACGGAGCCGCTTGTCCAGCTTCAAGTCACTGGTTTTCCAGATGCGGTTGCCGGGATGGATTTTGGTCACATCCACATCGTTGCGTCCCATAATGATCCGCACCATACCCTCGGGAAACTCGCCCTCTATCTTTTGCTCGCCGCACCAGAGATCATAAACCCGTCCGCCCTCTTCATTCTTGGTGGGGTCCCCGGCATCAAACACGATTCCATCGCCCCGCTTCACGGGTCCGATCAGCTCGCAGAGCACAGCATCCTTCAGCACTTCCTTCACCCTGCCCAAGAAGACACCACGGCTTTTGGGGTAGGTACCGTCCAGAAGCTTGCGGTGATTGGTGCCCTTCAGGAATCCGTGGGTGAAGCCTCTGGAAAAGCTTTGCTCCAGCTCCCTCATTTCCTCCATTGTAGGCTCTACAGGCTTGCCTTCCAGATGCCGGTCAATGGCGGCTCTGTATTTGGAGGTAACATTGGCTACATATTCCGGGCTTTTCATCCGCCCCTCGATCTTGAAGGAGGAAACCCCCGCTTCGATCAGCTCCGGCACCAGCTCCAACGCAGCCAGATCCTTGGGAGACAGCAGATATGCCACATCTCCCATAGGCTTCACTTCCCCGTCCACTTCCATATCGTAAGGGAGCCGGCAGGCCTGCGCGCATTCCCCCCGATTGGCGGAGCGGCCGCCCCACATTTCACTGGTCAGGCATTGCCCGGAGTACGAGACACATATAGCCCCATGCACGAAGATTTCCAACGGCATGACGGCTGCTTCTCCGATGGTGCGGATTTGCTTCATATTGTTTTCGCGGCCAAGCACCACGCGGCTTAAGCCGTAGGGCTTGATAAACTCCACCCCTTCAGCGGAGGTAATGGTCATTTGGGTGGAGCCGTGGATGGGGAAGTCCGGAGAAATCTCGCGGATCATCCGCACCAGGCCCAGGTCCTGGACAATGACGGCATCCACACCCGCATCCACGCAGGCCTCCACCAGCTGGCGGGCTTCATCCAGTTCATTTTCGAAAACGAGAATGTTAAAGGTCAGGAATCCCTTCACTCCGTACATATGCAGAAACGCCATAATTTCCGGCAGCTCGTCCATGGTAAAATTATTGGCACGCGCTCTTGCGTTGAATTTCTCCACTCCAAAATAAACGGCATCTGCGCCATTGGCCACCGCCGCCCGCATACATTCCCAATCCCCGGCAGGGGCAAGCAGTTCCACTTCCTGGCGATCTATATGAACAGACATTATTATTCCTCCTCAGGGCTTCCTGAATGAAAGCCTACTTCGCAAGCTTACACTCTTGCTTTTTTCATCCGCCCGTTAACCACGGACTGCTTTAGTGTAGCATGCCAACCGGAGCAATTCCATGGCAGGAAAGGGATTCTCCCCGGTTTTCCCTATATTTTCGTGAAAATTCCGTTGCAATTTAAAAATCATCATGATATATTAAAGGTCCGGCCAGAAACGCAGTAAAGCGCTTTAAGAAAAATTTTGCTGTGGCAGTTGTAATTTTCGGCTGTGTCGGTTACAATATCAAACGTTCGACTTGTATGGAGAGGTGTCCGAGTTTGGTCGAAGGAGCACGATTGGAAATCGTGTAGGCGTCACAAGCGTCTCGAGGGTTCGAATCCCTCTCTCTCCGTAGCTTATACCTTTTTTTGACGACGCGGGGTGGAGCAGCCCGGTAGCTCGTCGGGCTCATAACCCGAAGGCCGCAGGTTCAAATCCTGCCCCCGCAATAGTTTTATACGGAGCCGTGGTGTAGAGGCCTAACATGCCTGCCTGTCACGCAGGAGACCGCGAGTTCGAATCTCGTCGGCTCCGTACCTTATATGCCGGTTTAGCTCAATTGGTAGAGCAACTGACTTGTAATCAGTAGGTTGGGGGTTCAAGTCCTCTAGCCGGCACCATTTTTTTGTGGAGGGCTAGCGAAGTGGCCAAACGCGGGAGACTGTAAATCTCTTCCTTCGGGTTCGGTGGTTCGAATCCATCGCCCTCCACCATTTTTACCTTGTTTTATGGCGATCGTGGCGAAGTGGTTAACGCATCGGTTTGTGGATCCGACACTCGAGGGTTCAATTCCCTTCGATCGCCCTTTCCTTTGTGAGCCATTAGCTCAGTTGGTAGAGCACCTGACTTTTAATCAGGGTGTCGTAGGTTCGAGTCCTACATGGCTCATGTTCTTTTTCTTGATTTTTACCCCTCACCATGTTATTGTTATTTTTGCCTGATTTTAATAGAATATGCGGTCGTGGTGGAATGGCAGACACGCTACTTTGAGGGGGTAGTGGGCGAAAGCTCGTGGAGGTTCGAGTCCTCTCGACCGCACTATAATGAAAGAAGCCTGGTGATGAACCAAGGCTTCTTTTTTTTCTGTTTTTGGGGTCACCGCAACAAACGATGCTGTACAGGCGTATAGATAACTGGAAGCTTAATGGGAAAGGGGTATTCGAAGAATGGACAAGCACGATCAAACTGCAGCACCAGCCAAAAAGAGCTTAACCCGCGAGATTCTGGGCTGGGTTTGGATTATTCCGGTAGCCTTTGTCGCCAATATGCTCATTCAAAATTATGCCTTCGCGCAAACAGAGGTGCGCAGCATCTCCATGCAAGGTACACTTTATGAAGGCCAGCGGCTGATTGAGAATAAGCTGACTTACCGGTTCAGCGATCCGGGCCGCGGGGACATTATCATTCTTGACGGACCGGAGTACAAGGACCGCCTCATTAAAAGATTAATCGGACTGCCCGGCGATATTATTGATATGAAGGACGGGCGTGTATATGTAAACGGAGAGCTGCTGGAGGAGCCGTATGTCAAAGGAACCACCTACGCCGCCGGTTTATCCGTGCCGTATACCGTTCCCGAAGGGCATGTGTTTGTGATGGGCGACAACCGGGAAAGAAGCACCGATAGCCGCCAACTGGGGCCATTTGCTTTAACCAGCGTTGAGGGCAAGGCCGTACTCCGGGTCTGGCCGCTGAAGGATTTTGGGCAGGTGGATTAGGACAGCCTCGCCAAGGAACTGAACTACGTTCCGAATGTAATGGTCAGAAGTTTGAAGATACGGGAAACCACAATCCTTGGTTAGTTCCTGACGGATTCCGCGGGGGTGCCTACGGCTACCTGCTTCACGGCCTGAAGGAAACCAGCAGCAGCCTTGGTTATGTTCTGGTGGTGTGCAGCAACAAGCAGTCCCACCGGATGCTATCTGAGCGCTAAAAAGGAGATTGCACATATGACAAAGTTGAAGGCGATGACCTTTAATCTCAGGATTATGGCGGAGTCTGACGGCGACAATGTCTGGACCCGCCGCGTCCGTGCGGCGGCACAGGCGGTTCTCCGCGAGCAGCCGGATATTCTGTGCACCCAAGAAGGACGTTACAGCATGCTGCAGGACCTGCAGGCGGAGCTGCCCGGGTACCTGTGGATCGGCGAAGGACGCCGGGGAGGCCGTGAGGATGAGCATTGTGCCGTGTTTTATGATAAGGCCAAATGGATGTGCCTGGAAGCAGGGCATTTCAGCCTGTCGGAGGAGCCGGAAGTACTGGGAACGTTAAGCTGGGATACGAATTGCCCCCGTATGTGTACCTGGGTACGGCTCCAGGCGTTGGAGACCGGCCGGGAAATCGCCGTGTTTAATACCCATCTGGACCATATCAGTAATGAGGCTCAGATCAAAGGTATGGAGCTGATCCGCAGACGGATGGAAAGCTTCAGGAAGTCTGCGCCGGGGACACCCCTGCTTCTTGCAGGAGACCTGAATGTGGAGCCGGATCATCCGGTGATTCTCGGGCTGGAGCAGGCGGGATACCGGAACGCCTATGCCGTATTGCCTCCCGGCCCACCGGAGTTCAACCCCGGCCGGACCTTCCATGATTTCCTGGGCGGCGAGGATGGATTGCCCATCGACTACATCTTCACCGCTCCCTCTGTTAACGTGGAAGCTGTGCGGGTGGACCGGAAGAAGTATGAAGGCCGGTATCCGTCCGACCATTATCCGGTCTGCGCCATTCTGGAGCTGCCTGGCTGAAACCACCCCTTTTGCTCTAAACCCGTCTGACGGAGATCTCCGATTAGGCGGTTTTTTTGTTATCGACAAGCCTTTTCATTTCCCTCTTGCGCATCAGCCAGGATGGTGCTATAATCAAATTCGTCGCTAAAACGATAGAACTTCATTTGTAGCATGCGGACGTGGCTCAGTGGTAGAGCATCGCCTTGCCAAGGCGAGGGTCGAGGGTTCGAATCCCTTCGTCCGCTTTTTTGTTTTTTATGCCGGTGTGGCGGAATGGCAGACGCGCTCGACTCAAAATCGAGAGGGAAACCGTGGAGGTTCGAGTCCTCTCACCGGTATTCATTATAGGATGCGGGTGTAGTTCAATGGTAGAACTCCAGCCTTCCAAGCTGGTAGCGTGGGTTCGATTCCCATCACCCGCTTGAAAAGAAAGAAGCCGTCGCGGACGGCTTTTTTCTTTGTATGGGAAGCGAACCCCCAGGGTTCGACCGCTTGCGAGCTCCAGCCTATTGGAGTGAGCCCTTAAGCGCGCGTCCGCGTCACATTCGGCCAAGTATTGGCCGGAAGACACGGAGTATTCCCATCACCCGCTTGAAAAGAAAGAAGCCGTCGCGGACGGCTTTTTTCTTTGTATGGGAAGCGAACCCCCAGGGTTCGACCGCTTGCGAGCTCCAGCCTATTGGAGTGAGCCCTCAAGCGTGCGTCCGCGTCACATTCGGCCAAGTATTGGCCGGAAGACACAGACTCTTCTCATCACCCGCATAGAATAGAAAAAGCCGTCGCGGACGGCTTTTTCTCGTTTAGTGGGGTATCCCCCACTCCATTCGCTTCTGACGCAACCGCGGTGACTCCTAAGCTGGGCTAACGGACACCACAGCCGCTATTTCCCCGAAATGGCCTTCCCCTGCAATCTAACGGACTCCAGCGCCGCTATTCCCCCCCATTTTGCCCACATACCGACTAAAATGATGGAAATAGCGGCGTCTGCTTCCGTTAGTTTTTCAAAAGGCACCTTTTAGCCAGAATAGCGGCGCTCACCGCCGTTAGAAACCAACACAGTCTCAATCCATTCCCGCATTAATTCTGCCGAGTCACATACAAGGTTACAGACTTGCCGGATGCCGTGGTCGCGGTAATTTCGAACGAACGAGCATTGGAGTGATTGTATATGTTACCAAATTGGTCGATTACAACCGGTTGCGGATGATTTCCTGAAGAAGTGGAATCCAGTTGAATCGACTTCACAGAAAATGTAATGCCGAATAAGTAATTATACTTTTGCAGCATCTGGCTGTTGTAAACTCTGCCATAGTTGTCCGTCACCTTCAGCCCGAATAAGGTAAACACATTATCTTCTCCCAAATTACCATTCAAATTGGTCCGGAGTGTACTAGTAGCCGTAAAATCAGCCACCGTGATGGGATCATCCTTCACAGTCACGACAGCCTTCTCCGTCCGCAGCTCTCCATTCACGGCCATATACGTAACGTCCAGGGATGTGGTGCCCGCTTTGTTCCCCAACACATATCCGCGACCCTGAGGGCCCCCGGATGAAGCTGTGCTGCCGGCCAACCCTGTTTTGACGATGGATGGGTCTGAGGGGGATAAGGACTTGATTAGCTTCGGAATCGCCACCGTGTTTCCTTCCGTGTCCTTGGCGGTAACCACCACTTCACGGGCCAAACGGCTTTCCACAGGATTAAGCTGCTCCGTTAAGGTTAAGGTCTCACTAGAACTGTAAGGGACTTGGCGAATGGTTTTAGGCCCCTTGTCATTTTCCGTAGAGCTGGCAACCGCGCTGAACAGCTCGCCCAACGGGGAAACGGTGTAATTCAACTCCCGCGAGGGATCCAAGGCATTCACTCTTCTTTGGGTGATCGTTATTTCAGACCATGTGGCTCCGCCATCCGTGGATACCTCAAGTGCGTATCTCACAGATGCATAACCTATTGGATCGGCCCACTGAGAAGAAAACCTTCTCTCCATACCGCTGACTCTGGATACATCGCTCCCCATGTAGTAGGCGGTATTCCCTTCAAAAGCAGATGGAGCATCATAATTATTAAAATAAACCGATCCATTGCTGACGGTACTGGTCACAGCCAGCCGGTACAACTTGGCCGCGTTTTGGTATGAGTCCGTTACTCCTCCGGCATGATTTATGTTCATGAAGTTCTTTAGCAGTTTCCCATACTGGTCGTAAATGGATACCTTAATGGAGGTCTCGGCCCCGGCCGCCAAATAAGGAGCTGGCTCCGTCAGCACTTGGATCGTGTCCGGAATACGGGCTTTGGAAATCACGTACTCCTTCGTCACCGTCTCGTTCACATTCGGTGTGATGATTCCAGCAAAAACATAGATTTTAGTAAGCGGTACACCTGAAAATCCATACAGCTTAAGCATCCCTTTTTGGGGCCCAAAATCCACAATAGCTGCAGAGGCAGCAGAGGCGCTAAGGGTGATTCTGCTGATATTCTCTGGGTAAGTCAGCTCCTCCACACTTAACTGATTACCGTCAGCATCAAAGGCCTTTAATGGGATGTAAGCCTCGATATCCCCTGCAGCAATCGGGGTTGCGGGTTCACCGAGCTCAAGCTTGGTCACCATTTTGGCCGCTTTTACATTGAAGCTGGTTGTGCCGACAGCTGCTCCGCAATAAACGTTCAATTTGAACTCCCCGGATTTGTCCAGATTTCCATTCAAGGTAACCTGTGCATCAAGAAACCCATCCTGATTGCTGTCTCCTACTTTGACACTTAGTCTTTGTTCATAAGGAGTGAGGATAGCAGAGGTTCTTTGGACCAGTCCACCTCCTGTGGAGCCAGTCGAAAACTCCATCGGCATCAGATTGCCGTATTGATCGTAAACGATAATATCCCATACCGCAGACTCTCCGGCCTTCTCCAGGGTATTTCCGCCATTGGAATATACCACTCTTCCCAGCTCCACTTTACTGGCAATGGGTTCGAACCCCTTCACGAAGCTCTTCGATACAGCAGTGCCTGAATCCGCATGAGAGACGGTGACGGCAATCTTATCTGTTTCCAGAACAATCCGGTCATCGCTGGTATCCAGATAAATCCTCAGTTCCCCGGTCCGGTCCCTCTTGATATTCTTAATCAGACTCGGTACAACCTCGCTCTGTGCAGTTACC
This sequence comes from Paenibacillus mesotrionivorans, assembly GCF_046098205.1. Taxonomy (NCBI): domain Bacteria; kingdom Bacillati; phylum Bacillota; class Bacilli; order Caryophanales; family Paenibacillaceae; genus Paenibacillus; species Paenibacillus mesotrionivorans. The sequence goes on from NZ_JBJURJ010000014.1 coordinate 24,308, forward strand.
GTATAAGCGGAAACCGGGAAGGATGCATTTTCTCCATATTGGTTGATGGCCTTCAACCGGACGATAACCGGGTTGGCCGCAGCAAGATGTTCGCCGTCAGTAACAAATGCGATTCTAGTCAAGATCTCATTCTTGGCCATGAAGGCTGCGGTCCTGATTCCCATTTCCCCGGCAGGCAATCCGCCGAAGGCAACCTGGTAGGAGCCCTCCGTCAGCTTCAACTCCACCAGCTCCAAAACAGCGGAGGTGCCTTCTTGGGAAAAGAACACCCGTGTTGCAATATTTGCATCACCTTTCGTAAGAGTCAGCTTTGCTAAAGCGGGGTCAACCGCCTTGCTGAACTTGACTTCCACCTTCCGCAGACCAATGGCTTTTGCCTCAATAATAGAGGTGTCTCCTAATTGCGCAATCTTCAGAGGTGTACCGGTTATGCTGCCGCTGGCTGTTTGTTCATCCGTCGTAACCGTGACAACAATATAACCATCCGCGTCCGCGGGAGTGACCACATACCGGTCATCGCTGCCGATCTGCACATACGGCCCTTGAGGACTAGAGGAGCGGTACCAGGCATAGGACAACCGTCCAACAGCGTGGTCCGCCTGATTGAACCGGATATTGCGAATGGTCAGGGTTTGGCCTACGCTTCCTTCCCCTTCCACATTAAAGTCGGTCAATACGGGGGTTCCCTCAGGACGGTATACCAGGGTAAGATTGGCTTCCCCAACACTTTCCTGGGCGAAACGAAGCTGGTATTTTTGAATAGCTTCCGGCTCGCCGCTCTGGACAAGGAATAAGAAGCTACCCTGCTTATAACTGTCGGCTAAACCGGCCCCATACTGGGGATGGTAGGTTGCCCCATTCACTGTAACATTGAGCCCCTCCGTATTGGTCAAAGGCTGGCCGGCCCCGTCCACCAGAGTGATAACAGCATACACCGCATGGCCCACTGTGGTGGGAAGCAGAGGCTGATGGGAAGTGATAGCGGAATAAAATGCATGCTCATGTCCGAAGGCATAGACCGTCTCCGACACCGTCACCCGGGAGCTGTTCTCCCGCAGAACACCGTCGATTTCCGCAGAGGAATCGACAATACTGCCTGTAAAAGCCGTCACCTTCACACCCAGCGCAAGCTGGTTGACGGTCACGCTGGCCACCGCCTTAAACCCGCCATTGGCAGTGGTAACCTCAATGTTCTTCGTCCCTGGAGCATTGGCCGTAACCAGACCTTCGGCGCTTACAGTCACTACATCAGCGCTATCATCGGAAACTCTCCAGGTTACCGCCTTGTTGCTTGCGTTGGCAGGGGAAACGGTTGCCGTCAATTGCTTTTGCTGCCCCACATTCAAGGTAACCTTCTCAACGTCAAGAGTTACGTTGGATACGGGTACTGTGCTGCCGCCATCTGAATCGCCGCCTCCTGAATTGCCGCTCCCAGGATTACCGGAATTGGAGCCGCCTCCCCCTGGGCCGCCTGATACGGTACCGCTTGGCCCCCCGGAACTGATCGGTTTGTCGTTAAGGGTTGCAGAAACCCCTTCCTTTTGCGTTACCTTCTCCAGCTTGGCATCGCCGGATAACTGGGTATTAACCTCCGCCACAAATTCCTTAATGCTTCCGTTTGCCGTAATCTTGGCTTCTGGAGCTTGGTTGATCACCTTGCCAAAGGAGCCGTCCAGCTTAATGCTCTGACCGGCGGGGACACCGGGAGTGATGGTTACCGTTTGGAAACCAGCACCTGTCAGTCCGTCCGTGACCAGCAGGGCTCCGCTTTTAAGCACCGTAGAGGCTACGGCAGTGGTACCTGTAGCCAACAACCGGACCTTGCCGTCGTATTTGTTGACAACTACCGCCCCCATTACCTTCGCGTTATGAAGAATAATGGAGTGCTCGCCTCCACCTTGGACATAAACAGCTCCCGATACCGTTACCCCATCAAGCGTAACCTCTCCATCGCCTACCCCTGGAGCGATATACAGGTCTCCGTTTATGTTGGCATTCCGGAGAACCGCGCCTGGAGCGTTAACCAGAACATTCCCGGCTGTATCTCCAGTGTACTCCCCGGCTTGCACATACAACTTCGCCAGCAGTTGATCGAACAATGCCACTGCCTCTGCCCGTGTCAAATCCGCATTGGGCCGGAAGGTTCCGTCCGGCTGTCCCTGAAGAATGGATCGGGACGCCAATACGCTTACCGCTCCCTTGGCCCAAGGGGCAATGGCTGCATCATCTGCAAACGCAGTCCGACTTCCGGTTGCTTCCATATGGAAAGCCCGCGCTGCCAGTACTGCAGCCTCCTGCCGGGTTACATGCTGCTGGGGATTGGCTTTTCCATCCGCCCCCTCCATGACACCCGCCTTATTGAGCTTGACAACAGCCTCATAGAACCATTGGTCCTTCTGTACATCGGAGAACGGATTGGATCCCTGCTCCGCATACTTCACGATATTCTGAATAAGGGCCGCGAATTCGGCTCGGCTGACTGGAGCATCCGGCTGGAACAATCCGTTCTCATAACCCTGAACGACTCCGTATCCGCTCCACTCTGCGATCGCCGCCTGAGCCCAATGCTCCTGGGCATCCAGATATAATCCAGTGCCGCGGCTAGATAGGACGCTTGTTTTTTCTAAGGATGTACCGTCCGCTTGGGCATTGGCAACAGAAAGATGGCCTCCGACCGTTGTGACTGCCAAGCTGACCAATAGCAGCAGTGACATCCATTTTGAAGCTTGTTTCGACATGATACCGCTCCTCCCAATCTCTTGTGTTCTACGCGTGATGGAAATTAATGAACGGAAACATCGTAAACGCCCCGCCCAGCTTTTTCCACGGACTATAAGTCACAAGTGTGATGAATATTGGGATTTTCATCCTCAATTCTCCTTTTTTCTGTTATAATCGACAATAATCATCTTAAGGGGGAGGGGCACCCATGGATATCCGTAAAGATTTTGGGCGTCGTGTCAAAACGTTGCGGACCCGAAGCGGCGTTTCCCAGGAATGTTTGGCGGAACGCTCCGGATTGGATCGAACCTATATCAGCAGCATGGAGCGCGGAGGTCGCAATGTCAGCCTGCTGAATATTGAACGGATTGCCGCAGCTTTGCATGTAACCGTGGAATATTTGTTCTCGAATGAATGTTTGACCTCCCCACCTGACTATGGAAAAAAGGAAGTGGAAAGCGCCTTTTGAGCAAAGAGGCCTTCTCCGCACTCACAGAAAAACCCGGCTATAGGGCCGGGTTTTTAATAATATAAGTTCAATTTGCTGCCTCCCTAACCGGGAGATTGCCTTGTCCCTATACCCCACAGACCACTTCCTCTAGAGCGCCTGCTGCTCTCCCTCTCCTGCTGCAAAAGCGAATTCAGACAGCCTGATCTGTTCAATCTTTACGGGAAGCCGGCCGGAAGGAGTTTGCACATGGACCAGCTCCCCGCACGGCTTCATGAGAAGCTGTTTTCCCATGGGGGACAGGAACGAAACCGGGCATTCTCCGGAACCGTCCTCCGGGAGGACTGCATGATGGGGACTGACAATGGTCAGCGTGTCCGTGGACATATCGTCCAAGTAGGAGATCACTACACGGCTGCCGATGAGCACCTTCCCGCACCAGCCTTCTTCTCCGTCGGCCAATTGCTGACGCAGGACTTGCGTATAGTCAGACAGCAGCTGATCCGCTTGGGAGCGCCCGTTTCCGAAATCGGGAAAATACGCGTCAAGAAATCTTGCGCGCTCATCATCGAACATAATCAGCTGACGGATGAAAAACTCACGCCATACACTCTCCTTGACTCTAGGGCTCATAGTAGATATCACCTCCTAAATAAAGCATCTTGGAACGGATCATGTCTTGTTTGGGCATCATCATCGCGCTTTCCTCCTTCAATAGAAATAGAAGGCCCCTATAGGATATAGAGGCCTTACCCTCATCTTAGCACCTGCGGCAGGTATGTCAAGGCCAGGGGTAATGGGCCGGGACGATCCGACGAAGGTTAACATCATTCGCGAAAAATGCTATACTACTTTTATTGCCCGGTTCATGCCGGACAGCTGCAAGTTAACTAAAAAGCAACAGTTAGGAGTGTCCCTTGAAAGCGACAAAAGCAGCCAAATTAACCATCGCCATGCTGCTGGCGCTTCTTGTTGTGTCCGTGTGCGCCCTATTCTTCATACAGCGGGAGGAGCGGGTTACCCTCCTATTCGCCGTAAGCGCGGATGGTTTCGACCAGGCCGCTTACGACCATTTCAGCCAGACCCTGGCCGCCAACGCGAGCGTGTCGAAACATCCCTTGGCAGAGTTAAGCCAGCGGCAGTTAAACCGGTATGATTCCATTTATCTGGACTACAATCTGAAAGCGGCCCCCGAGCTCACCGGCGCTGTGGAGAAGCTGTCCCGGTACGTGGAGCAGGGCGGTCATCTGTTCCTTGAAAATGATTTTGCCGCAGACTTTCCTGCCGCCCTCCTGGGAGGCTCGGAGCTGGTCCGGATGGGCTCGCCCACGGAGATTTCCTTTGAATACCCGGACGTCGACCTTCATCTGCAAAACATGCAGCAGGTGTTCCGGCTGTTCGTGGACAGCTTCGCCAGCCAGAATCAGATGACGGACAGCCAGGCGGCCAATGGCCAATTGAATGCCTTGCCCGGCTACGACTGGGGATATGGCTTGAAGCCTACCACAGCGGAAACCCTGGTGCGCATGAACGGCGCCAGTGTGATGACCGCCAACCGTTACGGCAAAGGAACCGTGTTATGGTCCAGCGCCCTTTTGCCCACCCACTATTATATTACAGGCTTCGATCTGGCCAGCGGGATGGACCCGGAGAAGGGCTTTGCCGAGAAGCAGAAGCAAGCCGTCGGCAGCTACCAGCTGACCCAAGGGGGTACATATTTCCGGTTCAAAAATGAGGCTCCCCTTCAGCCTTACTTCCAGTTTGCCTTTGCCACCGCCAACTACCAGCTGCGCAATGCCTATCTGGACTACGTGTCCAAGGAGAAGCTGGGATACAGCATCACCAAGATTCATGGCCCTTACGGGCGTCCGGCTATGGCGTACCAGAACCACTTTGAGGTGGCAAGCGCTTATTTCCATGATGAAGGGATTCAATGGACCGAGCTGCTGCGCAAGTACAACCAGATCCCTTCCTTCTCCATTGTCCGTTCCTCCTACGAATGGAATGAGTGGTTCGAAAATCTGACCGTACATCTGAACACGGGCAGCACCCGGGAGCCAGCGTTTATCGGGCAGCTGGAGAATTCCTTCTATGGAAGCGGCGTGCGCATGTCCAGTGAAGGCCGAGCCCTGACTCTGGAGAAATACCCGGTCCCGACCCAGTTGGGCGACAAGCTGGATAACCCCTACCGGGCCTATCCGGCATTGGCCGACCTGGACGGGGATGGGCGAACAGATTTGGTGGTGGGCAGCGCCAACGGGCAGCTGTATCTCTTCCGCAATCTGGGCAGCCGTCCGGAGGATTATGCCGACCAGCGGCTTCCGGAAGGGCTGGCTGCTCCTGATTCCTTTGGCAAAAAAGAGCCGCTCCTGAGCATTTCCGGCAAGTCCCTGCAGCTTCCCTCAGGTTATTCGGCCCCTGCTTTAGGGGACCTGAACGCAGACGGCGTTTTGGATCTGATTGTAGGTGACAAGGACGGCCGGGTATGGGTGGCTTACGGCAAGCAGAACCTTCGCTTCACCGAGCCGGTGCCCTTGCGGGCAGGTGGTGTGGAGGTGCGGGTGGAAAGCTATGCGGCGCCTGCCCTTGGAGATTATAACGGAGACGGCACGCTGGATCTGGTAGTCGGCGACGGCCTGGGCCGGATTTACGGCTACCGCGGAGTGCCCGGAAAATCTGGCCAATGGGAAAAGGGACAGCTGCTGTTCACTCATTCCGCCCATTATGCCTCCCCTGCCGTCCGGGATATGAACGGAGACGGTGTACCGGATATTGTAACGGGCAGCCAGGACGGGGATATTACGGTTTACATCCGTTCCCACGGCGGAAGCTACACGAAACAAGGCACGGTGAACGGAGCCACCTCCAACCAGGTGAACACCAAGGCGCTTGTGGGCGGTCATAATTCCGTGCCGCTGTGGGCGGACTTGAATCACGACGGCAAGGAGGATCTGGTGGTAGGCCAATTGGAATTCGGTCTGCCTGTCCCGTTGGACGATCCGGACTTCCCTTACCCCGGCGAGGTGAAGAAATTTGTGGAGTATGCCAAGGCCAACAAACTTGAGCTGTACCCCCATCTTTTCTTCCACAGCTATCTATCGGATGCCCAGGAAAAACGGGAAATTGAGCTCCACCGCCAAATGTTCGAAAAGCTGGGTATTCCTTGGACGGCCATGGGCACCAACCAGCATACCTGGCGGATCAACAATGCCGACCGGCTGCAAACCCTGCGTAACGAAAATGAGGCGGGGCTGTGGTTCAACTTCGGCTTCCGGCCTCCTAATAATCCTATGGACCCACAGTACGGCCAGGATTATGTGTGGAGTATGCCGTTTCTGCTGGAGGACAGCAAGCTTGCGCGGCCCATGGTGCTAAGCTCGCCCAACATGATTTTCCGGGCCAAAGGCTCCGATTACGCCACGGAGGATATTTACCGGGCTTACGCCGCATTGGATATGCCAATTATTTATTTTGATCATATTGAGTACAAGCTTCCCGGGCAGACCAATCTGCTGCTGCCTTACGTGACGTTTTTGGACCAGCTGCGCAATACGGAGAATTACAACTTTATGACCGAGCCCCAGCTGGCCCGCTCGGCACTGACCACCCTGAAGACCAAGGTGCATGTCAAACAAACCTATGCCGCCTGGCTGATGGACAAGGTAAAGAACAAGCTGGGCAAGGGCGCCCATTTGACGCTGACCCTGACCGCCGACACCTCGGAGGTTTCCGATGGGCTGGCGGGTGTATACAAGTTTACACCCGGGGTGGCCATCGAAGCGGGCAAACCTTACCAAGGTTCGCCCCTTGGCGTGGATTCCCAGATTTACACCCGGCAGAACGGAACTCTGTATGCGGGACTAGGCGAGCCGGTGAAGCTGACCGTAGACTGGAGTCCGGCGGGACTGCATCTGGAGCGCAGCAATGTGCCCTTCCGGTGGACGGAGGTGCGAGACGGCGAGGTGTCTCTGCAGCTTCTGGACGGTGGCATGCAGCAGGCAAAGATCTACAGCCCTACCCCGCTTGTGATTAGCGGCGACAATCTGAAGATTGAGCAAAGCGAAGCCGGCTCGGGCGGGCTGCCCGGACAAACGGGGCAGAATGGGCAGACAACGCCTGTGGGATACACCTATACGGTTACCCACTTTGGGGAAGCCACCACTGTGACGCTGAAGTGGGCCAAGGATTAACTGCAGCAGCCCGATGACCGGCCACCCGGACCATAGGAAGCTTTATACGAAAGTGTCACACCTGTACGTGTACCCGGCATTTCCGTTGCTGGCGCTGGTCATCAGGCCATAGGAAAAATTCTAACGGCGGTCAGAGCCGTTATTCCAGCTAAAAGCAGGCCATTGAAATTCTAACGGCGGTGAGAGCCGCTATTTGGAGCAAATGCGTCCGATTGGGTGCCATCAAGGCCAAATAAGAGCACTGGCTTCCGTTAGGATTGGGAAAGGCCGATTTTTCGCCAAATAGCGGCTTCTGCTTCCGTTAGAAATGCCAGGTGGATGCTGCGGCCCCAGCGTATGCTTACGATGCGAGTTTTGCTGACGCAAAACTTAGTTTATGCTTACGATGTTGGCTACCCTTCGGATAGCCCAGCTTATGCTTACGAAGTGAGTTTTTGCTGACGCAAAACTCTTAGGAGGAATAAAAATGACCGAGATTGCTAACCAACTGGAGGAGCATATCCGCGCCCGCTACGAGATTGATCCGGACGACGAGGACTTTTCCCAGAATGTGCACTTGTTCGATTACGGCTTTATCGATTCCATCGGCGCCACCGCCCTGATTGCCCACATCGAAAAAACCTACAATCTGCAAGTCACCAACCAGGACCTGATGCTCTACCCCCTGAACACCATCAATGAAATCGCGGCCTTCATCAGCCGTAAGATTGCGAGGTAATCGATTATGGAATGCACGATTTCCCTGGAGGGGTTGTCCACCTCCCAATACGGCCAACTGAAATATGCCTGCGCCTTTGTGGACGAGACCATTACCGGGATTGACATTGACGGGGATATTCTCCGCATCACCCACAGCTCACCCCTGGGCAATGCGGTCATCGAGGAACGAGCCAAACGGCTGGCGGAGCGTTTTTCCAAGGGGGATTTCGGCTTTAAGGAAAACATCCTCTTCGAGCACCGGGTAGACGTTCCCCACCACGAGGACATTATCGCCGAGCTGGTCGAGAAAAAAATCATCAAGGTGCTGGAGCCCGGCATGTTCATCTTCCGGGAGCCCTTTTCCAGCCTGATGCGGTTTATGGATGATTCCTTCGTGGCCAAGATCGCCCGCCGCTTCGAGGGCTTGAAGGAGGAGCATTACCCCGCCGTCATCCATGCGGATACCCTGAACAAAACCAACCACTTCACCTCCTTCCCCGAGCATATCCACTTTCTGACCCATCTGCGGGAGGATCTGGACGTCATCGAGGGTTTCTCCCAAACCATCCGCGAAATCGGCGGCTGGAAGCAGGACGCACCGCTGGACCTAAACGCCAGCATGCCCAAGCCCAAATTCACCATGAACCCCTCCACCTGCTACCACTGCTATGAGGGACTGCAGGACGAGGTGCTGGAGGGCGACGGCATCACCGTCACCGCCATCTCCAAGTGCCACCGGTTCGAGTCCCGGAACCATACGGATTTTGGCCGCCTGCTGGACTTTAGCATGCGGGAGATCATCTTCGTGGGCAAACCCGACTACGTCAAGGAAAACCGCCTGAAGGCCATCGAGTACCTGAAGGAATTGGCTGCCGAGTGGGACGTAGACAGCTGGATGGAAATTGCCAACGATCCTTTCTTCACCAACGACTTCCAAGTGAAGGCCTCCTTCCAACGGAACCAGGAGATGAAGTACGAGCTGCGCCTGTCTGTCCCCTATCTGGACAAGTCCATCGCCGCCAGCTCCGTCAACTTCCACAGCAACACCTTCGGCAATGCCTTCAACATCAAATTCGGCAAACGCAGCGCCGTAACCGGCTGTGTCGGCTTTGGCATCGAACGCTGGGTCTTTGCCTTCCTGGCCCAATACGGCCTGGACGAGACCCGTTGGCCCGCCGCTTTCCGGGAGCAATATGCGGACTGGCAGAAAAAGCAGTTTTAATCCCGGCAGGCCCTTCTCGAAAGCCGCCGCGCGCACCCGCCGGTACGGCTTCCTGATCGGCCTGGCGGTGTTGTTCCTCCTGGCGGATCTGGCTTTGGCCTGGTGGAACCCGATGGAATCCTCCCGGCGCTTCTACAAGAATGACTTTACCAAAACGCTGTACCATCACTCCTGGGCCCGCACCGGCTCCGTGTTCTTCGGAAACTCGGCGGTGACGGGTGCCTATATGGAGAACAAGTCCTCCCATCCCCTAACGGAGATGGGCCTCTCCTACGGCCGGATCACCGATCTAAAGGCTATCCTGGAGAAGGGTCTATACCAGGTGAAGGACGAGCTGGTGGTGGGCATTGACGTCCATACCATGATCGACGACATGCAGACCGACCCCACCTACCAGTGGTTCAAAAAGCCCTATCAGCCTTACATCTATGCATACCGGGATTACTTCCGGGATTCCGGCACGGAGGCGGTGAAGAGCCTGTATGCCGGAGCAGTGGAGCTGGATGCGGGGAAGCTTCTGGACTACCAGCCCAGATGGATTGATAAGGAGCTGTATTTTGGCCTGAAGGAAAAGGCGTGGATGGCGGAGCGTTGGGATTATTATGATAAGCTCTGGGGTCATCTGACTCTCCCCGACTTCCGGGAAAATCTCGATGCTCTGGCCTGGGTGGCCGACTACGCGGCCGAGCACGGATTGGCTCTCCGGGTCATCTGGATGCCGTGGCATAAGGACTTCCCCAAGCCGCCCTATGTAGAACCGCTTAAGGCGGAGGCCAACCGGATATTGGCGGAGCATGGTACGCCGGTGCTGGATGTGATGGACCGGTATAGCGCAGAATACTTCCACGATCTGGTCCACTTGAACCGGGAAGTAGGGGCTCCCCTGTTTACGAAGGAGGTGGATGAATGGCTCCGGTCATTCGCAAAACCGTCGAACTCCTAGCCTATCTTATCATGCTGATTCTGGTACTGATGTATTTTACCGGCAAGGGACTATTCATTTATGAGGGCTTCTGACCCGATTCCCCCAACCAAAAAAGTAAAAAAACCCTTCATCCGCAATCGCGGCTACGGGTTCCTGGTAAGGCAAGTCAATTGAGCATCAATTGGCTTGTCTTTTCTTCATTTTAAACGGCCCATTACAATGGTGTTGTAAAACTGCCCGTCGGAAAGACGTTTATCCCGGCGCAGAAGCCCTTCCTGCTCAAAACCGAAGGTCTCGTACAGCCGGATTGCCGTGGTATTGGTCTCCAGCACATGCAGGCCAATCTTCTCCACACCTGCGGCATCCGCCCAGGAGACGGTTTCCTGCAGAAGATTCCTGCCTACCCCGTATCCCCAGAACTCCTTCAGGATACAAATGCCGAACTCTACTTGATGGGAAAGCCGCTTCAAAGCACTCCCCTGGCACCTGCAAAAACCCAGCAGCTTGCCTTCAGCCTCCGCTACCAGAAATAAATTCCGGGCTTCCTCCGTGTCTGTACGGATGATCTCCTCAAACCCCGCCGGGTCAATAAAACCCTCGCCCCGCTCCCGGTCCATAAATTCCGTCTCTCCGTCGATCTGAAGCCGGATGTCGGACAATGCCGCGGCATCCCCGGGAAGGGTAGAACGGATAACATAGCTCATTCCTTTAACTGAAAAAGCTGCAGGTTGGATCTTCATCAGCTGCTCCTTTTTGAACCGTTGTGGGTTACCAGCCCTATTGTATAGCGGTTCTCCACCCGGTTCAATCCTCTCCACCCGGTTCAATCCTCTCCACCTTCATCAGTGGGTGAATCCTTTCCTTTCACTGGCTGAGTGCTTCCTCGGTAATCCGTTTGATGTCGATAGGCGAAAGAGACTCTTCGTTGACCATATCCGGCAGGATGTTCTTAAGAAAATAATCCACACATGCCAAGGGAATATGCTTGATCTTTACCAGCGCCTCCCGGTACATCTTCACAAATTCCTTCTCCGTGTTGCCCCGCTGCAGCTCCGCAAATGCCTCGTACACCTGGTCCAGCTTGTCCGCCACTTCCAGAATAAGCCCCTCTACCGACTGATCCTTGCCTTCCCGCAATTGGTTGAAGAAAATCGGGCGGAACTCCTCGGGAATATGCTCATTGATGAAGTGATGGACCATCCCTTCTTCCACCTGCTGGATCAGGGAACGCAGCTCCATGGACGAATGCTTCACCGGCGTTTTGATATCCCCGATGAAGATTTCCCCGTAATCATGGCTGCTGGTGATTTCATAAAGTTTTTTCCAATTCACGGGAGTGCCGTGCATTTCTTCGATGTCCGCCAGAGTTTTGGCGTATTGGACCACCTTCCAGGAATGGGCCGCCACCGTATGCTCCTCAAACTTAAACTTGCCGGGGCAGCGGTAAATCCGCTCCATTTCGTTCAGCGACCGGAAATACGTGTGAATTCCCATCGATGCCACTCTCCTTTTTTACCTGATGTAAGAGCAGTATACCAACACCGTGTTAGCGGCGGATTAATGGAGGGTCTGTACTGTGTAAAGAGGGTTTGCACCCCGGCTGCACAAAAAAACCGGCAGCGGCTGGTAAGCAGCCAACTGCCGGGTATAGACGACACATTTAAACTTCAAATTAAGGATGCAGATGACGGTCCAGGAACTTCTCCAGTGCACGGTAGAAATCCAGCTGGTTCTCCAAATTAAGGAAGCCATGGCCTTCATCCTTCTTCAGCATGTACGGCACATCCACACCGCGTTCCTTCAGCGCCTGAACGATTTGATCGGATTCCGCCTGCTTCACCCGGGGGTCATTGGCACCCTGGGCTACGAAAAGAGGCGCCTTGATTTGGTCCACATGGAACAGGGGCGAAATCGCCTCCAGCATTTCTTTATCCTTCACCGGATCCCCCATCCGCTCGTGGAACAGCTCACGTTCGGATTCCCAATACGGAGGCAGGGATTCCAGCAGGGTAAACAGGTTGGACGGACCAACATAGCTGACACCTGCGGCATATACGTCAGGCGTAAAGGTCAATCCGGCCAACGCGGCATACCCGCCGTAGGAGGCGCCGTAGATGGCCACCCGGTCGGCATCCACGATGCCTTGATCCACCAGCCATTCCACACCGTCGGTAAGGTCATTCTGCATGGCCTTGCCCCACTCCTTGTTGCCGGCATTCAGGAAGTCCTTGCCGTAGCCGGTGGAGCCGCGGAAGTTCACCTGCAGCACCGCATAGCCGCGGCTGGCCAGGAATTGCACCTCCGGATTGTAGCCCCACATATCACGGGCCCAGGGTCCGCCATGAGGGTTGACCACCAGAGGCAAATCCTTGGCTTCCTTGCCCTTGGGCAGAGTCAGGTAGCCGTGAAGCGTAAGGCCGTCGCGGCCTTTGAAGGTGACGGGCTTCATGTCCGCCAGCTTGCTTTCGTCCAGCCAATAGGAGAGCTCGGCAATCTTTTCTAACTCGCCGGTTTCCGCATTGTAGGTGTAGTCCACACCCTTGTTCTTGTCATTGTAAGCCTGGAAGCGGAAGTTGCCCTTCTCATCCGGGCTGCCGAGAGCAATTTCCTTGCCGGGCAGCTCCTTGCGGATTTTGTTGTAGGCCTCCTCCAGCTTGGAGTCAAAGAAGGTATAGTGAATTTTATCCGTGATATAGAGAGCGGCTACCAGGGTTTTGGTGGCACGGGACGATACAGCTCCCGACACATCCACATCCGGGTGGGAAAATACGGTTTTGACCACCTTGTTGGCGGAGGGATCGAATTCCACCAACGCCGCCTTGTCCGCGCCCAGGTTGGACATGGCGTACAGATTTTTGTTGTCATTGGTAAACATCAGCGGAGCGAAGGTTTCCCCCAGCCGGGTTTCCAGAAGCGGCTTGAAGGCATCCTCCTCCTTCTCGCGGTAAAGCAGCGAGGAGATGTTGCCGTCGCTGGAAATAGCAATCCGCAGCTTGCCGTTATTGTCCGTCATCCAGCCGGTAATATTACCCGGGTTCTCTGCGGCCAATACGGTTTCACCGGTGTCCATATTGACCCGGTACACGTCGAAGATCCGCGGGTCACGTTTGTTCATGCCGATCAGCACCTGATCCGGAACCTCCGGCAGGAGATCAATCAATTGGGAGGTGGTATTCTCATAGGGAGTCAGATCACGCTGCCCCTTGCCGTCGATGCCCACCACCAGCAGGTGGTAATTTTCATCCCCGCCGGTGTCCTTGGCATAAATCAGCCGGTCATTGGATACCCAGGCAAATCCCTGGATGCTGCGCTCGGTTTCATGGGTAAGCTGCACCGCATCCTTTTCCTGCCCGACTTCCATCACAAACAAGTTGAGACGGTTGTTTACAGGCTGAACAAAGGCCATATGCTTGCCTTCCGGGGACAGCTGAAAGCCTTGCTGGTCGGATTCCCGGAAGAAGTCCTCCAGAGGGATGGCCCACGGAGTGGCTACGTCCAGTCCAAGCGTCATATACAGAGCACGTGCGAATTCAGCCTTGGTAACTACGGTCTGGGGAGCAAAATTCTGTCCGTCCCAGATAAAATGCTGCTTCAGCTTCAGCGCATCCGCCGCATGGGCAGCCGAAATCGCCTGTCCGTCTGCATAGGAGGTTTGAATGCCGTTGTCATTTAGCTGGAAGGCCCGGCTGAGTAAAGAAGCCAACTGCTCCCGGGTCAGCGCGGCATCAGGCTGATAGCCGGTGTCGCCCCCCTGTACGATGCCTTGTGCCCGGAGGGCATAAATGGCAGGCGCCGCGGCATTCTCCGACGTGACATCCGGGAAGCCGGTGAGGGCTTCAGGTGCCTTCAGCTGAAGGGCCTGCTGCAGCAGAACAGCCGCCTGGGCACGGGTCATGGGGGCGGTTGAATCTTGCAAATCCTCGGTATATTGTATGTACCCTTGGGTAATTAACGCGCGCATGTATTGGCCGCCGTCATTAACAAGCGATGTTGCCTGGGCCTGGTTCTGAACCTCCGGTGCTGCGGATGCAGCTTGGGCAGCCGGCAAATAAGAAGTCGCGATAAGTGCCGAAAGCAGAATGCCGATGCTGATTTTACGCATGGATTGAAGCGGATGCTTAAACAACTAATCTCCTCCTTCGTGAATGTGTCCCGTCCGTTACGCCCGCTATGAAGCGGACAAGCTTGGACAGACTCCTTCATTATACGTCCAAACCCCCAGATCGTTCCAATTTTTCAGGAAAAACCATTCCGCCGGGAGGATGCTGCCGAAGCCCCCGTTAACAGCACTGCCGAAAAATGCTATACTACTTTTATTGCCTTCGTTAGGAATGAGGAGATTCGACACATGTGGTATTTGAATATGACGGCTGTGCTGGCCATTGCCGGCATGTCCGTGCTTATGGGGCTGACCCGCAGGCTGCCCGGACAGAAGCGATGGCTGCTTTTGGCCTTCAATCTGGCCTTTATCGGATTGTACAGCCAGCGGCTGCTGGTCTTCTACGCGGTGTATACGCTGGTCAACTATCTGTTGTTTGTGTTTCTGGCCCGCCTTGAGCGGGGGAAGCTGTTTTGGTTTATCCTGTTTCTTGCCCTGAATGTGGGAGGTGTGGTCCTCCTTCGCCTGGCGGATATGGAGATCTTCCAGCATCCGGTATTGGGCACCCTGGTCACCATCGGAATCATCTATAATGTACTGAAAGCCATCGACGCTCTGTACTTTGCTTATTTCATCGGGCGGGACGCCATCTGCAAGCCGGTGGACTATGCCAACTACCTGCTGTTTGTGCCCACCTTCACCTCCGGTCCGATTCTTAAGTTCCGGGATTTCATGGCGGATACCAAGGTTCCGTATCAGGTGGATGCACCCATGGCCGAAGCTTGCGTGAAACGGATCATCCTGGGCATGTTCAAAAAAATCGTCCTGGTCACCTGGATGACCACCGCCTTTGACCATGTGTCGTCGGGCGAGCTGAACACCTTTACCTCGTTGTTTCTGATGGTGTGGTTCTACATCCTGATCTTCTTCGACTTCTCCGGATATTCGGACATTGCAGTAGGCTTCGGACGGCTGTTCGGCTACCAAGTGCCGGAGAACTTCAAACGGCCCTTCATGTCCCCCACCCTGACCCAATATTGGCGCAACTGGCATGCCACTCTGGGTGACTGGTTCCGGGATCACATCTATATGTTTTTCTCCCGGAAATCCCCCTCCAAGTGGACCGGCGCCGGGTTGTCCGTCCTCATTATGGTACTCATCGGCCTGTGGCACGGCTTTACCTGGCTCTATGTGGCCTGGGGAGTTTACCACGGCGTTATCATAGCGGCAGAATCTCTGTTGAAGAAATCGCTGGTTAACCGCAAAAAGGTGTCCAAGCTTTACTTTTACTGGCGCTGCTTCCTGACCCAATCCATTGTGACCCTGGCGGTCATCGTATACTGCCCTAATCATGAAATCGTCATCCGCATTTATAAAGGCCTGCTTCATTTCCCCTCCTTCTTCTGAAGGCGGGGTTTTTCTTTTGCAAAATCGGATACAAACTCCGCAACTTCGGACATAGGCAGGAGCGGGCTTTTTTTCTACAATGGAAGCAGAATGAAGAAGGTTTACGTTATCCATAACGGAGGTGCTTTTTGTAATGAAATTGGGTGTATTCACTGTACTGTTCCAACAAAAGCCGTTCGAGGAAATGCTGGATCATGTGGCATCCAAGGGCCTGCAGGCCGTAGAAATCGGCACCGGCGGCTATCCCGGAACCGCCCACTGCAACCCTGACGAGCTGTTAGGCGACCCGGCCAAACTGAAAGCGTTTAAGCAGGCGGTGGATTCCCGCGGCCTGGTCATTAGCGCCTTATCCTGCCACGGCAACCCCCTGCATCCGCAAAAGGCTGTTGCCAAGGATTATCACGATACCTTCCTCAAAACCGTAGAGCTGGCCCAAAAGCTGGAGGTGCCCGTAGTCAACACCTTCTCCGGCTGCCCCGGCGACCATGAGGATGCCAAATACCCCAACTGGCCGGTCGCTCCTTGGCCCAACGATTATCAGGAAATTCTGAAGTGGCAGTGGGAAGAAAAGGTGATCCCGTACTGGACGGAAATGGGCAAGTTCGCTTCGGACCATCAGGTGAAAATCGGTCTGGAGCTGCACGGCGGTTTCTCCGTCCATACACCGGCCACCCTGCTGCGTCTCCGCGATGCTGCCGGAGAAGCCATCGGCGCCAATTTGGACCCGAGCCATATGTGGTGGCAGGGGATTGATCCGGTACAAGCAGTGCAAGTCCTGGGCCGTGCCGGGGCGATTCACCATTTCCATGCCAAGGATACCTCCATTGACCCCATCAATGTGAACAAATACGGCCTGACGGATATGCAGACCTATGACCATATGCTGGACCGGGCTTGGCAGTTCCGCAGCGTAGGCTTCGGCCATGACCTGAAGGTATGGGCCGATATTATGAGCGCCCTGCGTCTGGTGGGTTACGATTATGTAGTGAGCATTGAGCACGAAGACGGGCTAATGTCCATTGACGAGGGCTTCAGCAAGGCCGTGGCCAACCTCCAGCAGGTGCTGATTAAGGAGCCTTTGGGCGAAGCTTGGTGGATTTAATAAGGACATACCGCTTGTTTATTGACATAACCGCCGGGCTTTAGGCCAGGCGGTTTTCTGTTTGGGCGGATTATAACCCGAATGCCCGTTATCTATAATAAACCCTTATGGCACGCAGCATTTACGCTGGGCTTGGGATATGATACGATAGCGGTATAAAAACATACTAGATTAATCGGATTTATTTTTTCGAATCCGAAGGAGGATAAAGACGCTATGGCTTACCAACCCATTTGGGCGGAGGATACCTCCAAGCTGAACAAGGTAGAGCTGATCAAGCTCGAAAAAGACGGACTGGATGTCATTCGTACGATTATTGAGGAATATGCGGCAGGCGGGTATGCATCTATTACCGAGGATGATCTGAACCGGTTCAAATGGGCCGGCGTCTATGAGCAGAAGCCCCGGGACGGCCATTTTATGATGCGGGTGCGGATCAACAGCGGAATTGTCAATTCGGCGCAAGCCCGGGTACTGGCCGGGATCTCCCGGGATTACGGGCGCAACCTGCTGGATATCACTACCCGCCAGGCTATTCAATTCCATTGGCTCAGGGTGGAGCATCTGCCGGATATCTTTAAACGTCTGGAATCGGTGGGGCTGTACTCCTACGAGGCCTGCGGCGACTGCCCCCGCACCATTGTCGGCAATCCTTTGGCCGGAATCGACCCCAATGAGCTCTTGGATACGGAGGCGCTGGTCAATCAGGTTAACGACTTCTTTCTCTTGAACCGGGACTTTTCCAATCTTCCCCGCAAATTCAAAATGTCCATTTCCGGCAATATCTACAATACCGCTCATGCGGAAATCAATGATTTGGCCTACACCCCGGCTGTTAAGGTGATTGACGGTGAAGAAGTGACCGGCTTCCATGTATGGGTGGGAGGCGGCTTGTCTGCGAAGCCCCATCTGGCCAAACGCCTGGATGTATTTGTGCGTCCCGAGGATGTGCTGAAGGTGGCAGTCGGCGTTGTTACGATTTTCCGGGATTACGGCTATCGGGAGAAGCGCCATCATGCCCGTCTGAAGTTCCTTGTAGCAGACTGGGGACCGGAGAAGTTCCTGGAGAAGCTGACGGAGATTGTCGGCGAGCTGCCAGCTTCCGGTGACGATAAAACCGCAGGCTGGAATGCCGCTTATTTCGACGGGGTTCACCCCCAAAAGCAGTCCGGCCTGAATTATGTGGGGCTGAATGTGCCTGTAGGACGGCTGACCGGGGATGAATTCGAGGAGCTGGCCCGTCTGTCCGATGAGTATGGCCAAGGTTCTCTGCGTACGACCATGGCTCAAAACATCATCTTCTCGGATATTCCTGATACCAAGGTGGACGCCCTGCTGGCGGAGCCGCTACTGAAGCGCCTGACGCCGAACCCCAATACCTTCATGAGCCGGACGGTTTCCTGCACAGGCAATGAGTTCTGCAATCTGGCGATTGTGGAGACCAAGGTCCGTGCGGTGCGTGTGGCCGAGTATCTGGATGAGCATGTGGATTTGAACGAGGATATCCGCATTCACTTCGTGGGCTGCCCCAATGCCTGCGGTCAAAAGCAAATCGCCGATATCGGCCTTCAAGGGGCGCTGGTGAAAACACCGGAAGGCACCGTTGATGCCTTCGATATCGCCGTCGGCGGCACCTTGGGCCCCAACGCTCAATTTAACCAGCCATTGAAGGGCCGGGTGAAGGGCGACGACGTTGCCCCTGTATTGGCCCGGCTGATCCTGTATTATAAGGAAAACCGGAACGAAGGAGAATCCTTCAACCGGTTTGTAGCCCGGGTGGGCGTCCCCGCCTTCCAAGAGGTGCTGAACGGTATCCTGGCAGCATCCTAGGTCTGCGAGAGTAAACGTGAGCGTAAAGTTGAAGAACCCGAGTGGGCGTGAGCCCTTCGGGTTCTTTGGGTTTTGGGAAATAAGGAGCTGGACAGCAGGAGAGCTTGAACTCCTGGGGAGGGCGGCTTGGGTCCTGGGGAAGAGCGGCTGGAGCTCCTTGGGAAGGGCGAAGGGCTGGGGCTCCCTGAGGTGGGTGGAGACTGATGATTGGGGCTGGAGCATCCGGACTCTTGAGAGCCTTTGGCTCCCTGAGGCCTCGGAGGCTGTGCGAAGGCTGTCTCCCATGGAGAAGCCCCCACGGTAACAGCCGGGTTGAGCTGTAACGGAACTCAACGAAGCTTAGACACCGAAAATCGGGAGCTGCGCCGGCTAAGGGAACTCAGACGCTCTTAGCCGCTGTTTTGGGACTAACTAGCCACCTTTTACTGCTCTAACGGTTTCTGAGTTCCGTTACAAATTCAAAACCTCCAAATTCCCCCTCTAAGCGTCAAATCGTTCCGTTACAGCTCCAGTCCTGCAGAAACTAAGTCTATATCGCCCCAACCAACCTTCTGTGAGGCCTCAGCCGGACGCCCGACCTTGGCCCGGTCCTCGAAGATACTCCTCCGGGGTTTGGCCCGTCACATTCTTGAAGTCCTTAATAAAATGGGCTTGGTCATGGTAGCCTAAATCCATGGCTAGCTGCACCAACTCACCATATGTGCCATTATCCAGCCGCTCGGCCGCTTCTTGTATCCGGTACAGCCGGATGACCCATTTGGGACTGACCCCGATATACTGATCAAACATACGCTGCACAGTCCGCTTATTCATATCCAAATGAGCACATAGCAAATCCACCTTGGTCAGTCCGCGGTCATTGCAAATATGCTCCACCACCTCCCGCAAAAATTGGACCTGCGAGTCAGACTCAGGCAACCGGCACAAGAGAAGCCGCTCCATTTCCTCCGCCATTGCCTGCTCATCCTTCCGGCTAAGCACAGCTTCCTCCAGCTCTCTGCCGGAAAGTCCCAGCACTTCGTTTACGGGTATGGGGGTCCCACGGTATGAAGATATCGGCGCTCGGATAAAAGGGTAGAAACCGCCCGAGTGAAACTTTACACCAAAGACACAACCGGCTCCCTTCAGCCTATAAGAGAAGGTGGTAACACCCGGAGCAAAACATGCCGTTTTGCCCGGCTCCACCACCAAATTTACACATGGATTGGGCACCACCAGTTGGTCATACTCCTCTCCATCCGCCAAATTCCAAGCGACAATCCAATAATGCTTAACAAACGGCGCCAGCTCCGCACAAGGCTGGATGCGGGACAATCGGAACCGCTGCGCACCGTCCTTTGTATGCAGCACACCCAATGCAGGTGCGGGAAAATCCTGGTGCATGAAGCATCCTCCTCTGAACCAAGGTAACTGCTCAAACCAAGCTGCTGCTCATAGCTTTCTACCATCTGTCGCGTTTTTACAAGACTTGTCCGCTTGGGCACTATATAGTAAAGGCACTCACCAATAAGGAGGATGTTTGATGGGACATCAATATGATTTTTATATAGCGGCAACTCCGGAGCAACTGTGGGAAATTCTCACAGGGCCTGAGGGAGTACGTCAAATTTTCTTCGGCTGTGAGCTGCGCAGCACTTTCCAGCCCGGGGAGGACTTGGCATATGTCGGTCCCGGCAATGACGGTCCCGAAACGGTCCACGTATATGGAACCTGGCTGGAGTGGGAGCCGCATCACAAATTCAGCTATATCGAACATCCCGGGCCTTCCTATGCCCCGAACCATGCTGAGCTGGAATCCCGGGTCACCTTTACCTTCGAACCAGCGGGCAGCTGTACCAAAATGAGACTGGTAAATGATCAATTCACTCCCGGCCATCCGGCGATGGAGCGGTCAGGTGAAAGCTGGTGGATGATCCTAAGCAATATCAAAACCTTGGCGGAAACCGGAAAAACTTTAGACTTCGGCTGGTAACCTAAGGTCCTGCCGATTCAAAGAAGAAGCGAATGGCCGTACAGCTTTTGGTGTACGGCCATTCGGTGTTTTTTTGCTTTATGGGTTCTTCATCGTTTTCTGTTGTTCTATACGCTAGCCGCGTTCTCTTCCGCTTCCTGCGGCTCTTCTTCCTCCAAAGCCTTCCGGGTCCGGGCCAAATCCCGTTCCAGAACGGGCTTCAGATATTTGCCGGTATAGGAGCCTGCCACAGCGGCAATATCCTCCGGGGTCCCGGTAGCCACAATCGTACCGCCCCGGTTGCCCCCTTCCGGTCCCAGATCAATCAGGTAATCCGCTGTTTTGATTACGTCCAAATTATGCTCGATGACCAGCACCGAATCGCCGTTGTCCACCAGCCGGTGGAGTACAGTCAGCAGACGGTCGATATCATCGGTATGCAGACCTGTTGTAGGCTCGTCCAGAATATAGATGGACTTTCCGGTGCTTCTGCGGTACAGCTCGGCCGCCAGCTTCACCCGTTGGGCTTCACCGCCGGACAGGGTGGTAGCAGGCTGCCCCAGCTTCATATAGCCCAGGCCTACATCCACGAGAGTCTGGATTTTGCGGTGAATCCGCGGGATGTTCTTAAAGAACTCCGCAGACGCCTCAATGGTCATTTCCAGCAGCTCGGCAATGCTCTTACCCTTGTACTTGATCTCCAGCGTCTCCCGGTTGTAACGCTGCCCCTTGCAGACCTCGCAGGGAACATAGACATCCGGCAGGA
This sequence comes from Paenibacillus mesotrionivorans, assembly GCF_046098205.1. Classification (NCBI taxonomy): domain Bacteria; kingdom Bacillati; phylum Bacillota; class Bacilli; order Caryophanales; family Paenibacillaceae; genus Paenibacillus; species Paenibacillus mesotrionivorans. Next base: position 45,668 of record NZ_JBJURJ010000014.1, read on the forward strand.
AGTGCATTTCAATGCGGATGATTCCGTCCCCGCGGCAGGCTTCACAGCGTCCGCCCTTCACGTTAAAGCTGAAACGTCCCTTTTTGTAGCCGCGGATCTTGGATTCCGAGGTAGCCGAGTAGACATCGCGGATATCATCGAACACACCTGTATAGGTGGCCGGGTTGGAGCGGGGTGTCCGCCCGATAGGGGATTGGTCAATATCGATAACCTTCTCCACATGCTCCAGGCCGCTGATGGATTTGTATTCGCCGGGACGGGTTTTGGCGCCGTTCAAGTCACGGGCCAGCGTCTTATACAGAATCTCATTCACCAATGTGGATTTGCCGCTGCCGGATACACCGGTCACACAGCCGAAAACCCCAAGGGGGAACTTGACGTTCACATTCTTCAGGTTGTTTTCCTTCGCGCCCTTTACCTCCAGCCACTTGCCGTTAGGCTTGCGCCTGGTCAGCGGCACCTTGATGAACTTGCGCCCGCTCAAATATTGGCCGGTCAAGGATGCTTCGTTATCCATTACCTCTTGGGGAGTGCCCTGGGCGATGACCTCTCCACCATGGATGCCTGCCCCCGGACCGATATCGATGATATAGTCGCAGGCCAGCATGGTGTCCTCATCATGCTCCACTACAATCAGGGTATTCCCCAGATTGCGCATATGGTGCAGCGTCTGGATCAAACGGTCATTGTCCCGCTGATGCAGCCCAATGCTGGGTTCATCCAAAATGTACAAAACGCCCATCAGACTGGAGCCGATCTGAGTAGCCAGCCGGATCCGCTGCGCCTCTCCGCCGGAGAGGGAGCCCGCAGCGCGGCTCAGGGTCAGATAATCCAGGCCTACATTAACCAGGAAACCCAGACGAGCTTTGACTTCCTTCAGAATCAAGTGGGCAATGGTCTCTTCCTTCTGCGTCAGAGGAAGCTGATCGAAGAAACCCTGTGCTTCGCCGATGGACAGCGAGGTGACGTAGGAAATGTTCTGCGTGCCTACCGTAACCGCCAGAATCTCAGGCTTCAGGCGGTGTCCCTTACACTTGGCGCAGGGTTTGGAGCCCATAAACTGTTCGATAAACTCGCGGATGCCCTCTGAGGCCGTATCCCGGTACCGCCGTTCCAGGTTATGGACAATCCCCTCGAAGGGAACCATAGCGTCCTTGCGCTGGCCAAAATCATTCTCATACTGGAAACGGATCCGCTCTCCGCTCGTTCCGTACATAATGATCTTCATTTGTTCGGAGGTAAGATCCCGTACCGGTACATCCATGGGAATGCCGTAATGACGGCAGGCGGAAGCCAGAAACTGGGGGTAGTAGGTGGAGGTGCTGCCAGCCCAAGCGGCAAACGCTCCGTCCTCAATGGTTTTTTCCTTATCGGACACCAGAAGATCCGGGTCCACAATCATCTTCATGCCCAGACCGTCACATTCCGGACAAGCGCCGAAGGGGCTGTTGAAGGAGAACATCCGGGGGGATAATTCCTCCATGCTGAAGCCGCATTCGGGACAGGCCAGATTCTGGCTGAACAGAAGCTCCTCATGCTCCATCACGTCCACCAATACCCGGCCTTCACCCAGCTTAAGAGCGGTTTCGAGAGAATCGGCAAGACGGGACTGGACGTCTTCCTTGACGACGATACGGTCCACCACAACCTCGATGCTGTGCTTCTTGTTCTTCTCCAGCTCGATTTTCTCCGAAAGCTCACGCAGCTCGCCGTTCACACGGACACGGACGAAGCCCTGCTTCCCGATGTCGGCCAAGAGCTTGGTATGTTCGCCCTTACGCCCTGAAACCACCGGTGCCAGAATCTGCAGCCGGGTGCGCTCCGGGTATTCCATCAAACGATCCACCATCTGCTCAACCGTCTGGGCCGTGATCTCCACACCGTGCTCCGGACAATGAGGGCGGCCGATCCGCGCAAACAAAAGCCGCAGATAGTCATAAATCTCCGTTACGGTACCAACCGTGGAACGGGGATTACGGCTGGTGGTTTTCTGGTCGATGGAGATGGCCGGGGAGAGGCCTTCAATGGAGTCCACATCCGGCTTGTCCATTTGGCCGAGAAACTGCCGGGCATAAGCGGACAGCGATTCCACATAGCGCCGCTGCCCTTCCGCGTAGATGGTATCAAAAGCAAGAGACGACTTGCCCGAGCCGCTCAAACCCGTCAGCACCACAAACCGGTCCCGCGGGATGGTGACATCGATATTCTTCAAATTATGGGCGCGGGCGCCCTTCACAACTATGGATTCACTTGCCACTTTCAGGCCTCCACCTTTCTCCTCAACCGTATTGGAGCCGTAAGCCCCTCTCTAATCCTGCACCTTCAGCTCCATAATGGCGTCACGCAGCTGCGCCGCCTTCTCGAACTGGAGGCTCTTGGCCGCATCCTTCATTTCCTTCTCCAGACGTTCGATGAGGCTCATCCGGTCCTTCTTGGACATCTTGGCACCCTTGACCTCCGCCAGATATTCGGTCTTGGATTCGGCCGCTTTGGTGGCCTCGATAACATCACGCACCCGCTTCTGGATGGTCTGGGGTGTAATGCCGTTCTTGCGGTTATGCTCCTCCTGGATGGCACGCCGCCGCTTCGTTTCGCTGATGGCCTTCTCCATGGAGTCGGTTATTTTGTCCCCGTACATGATGACCTTGCCGCCCGAATTCCGGGCCGCCCGCCCGATGGTCTGGATCAAGGAGCGCTCCGCACGAAGGAAACCTTCCTTATCAGCATCGAGAATGGTGACCAGCGATACCTCCGGAAGATCGAGGCCCTCCCGCAGCAGGTTGATGCCTACCAGCACATGGAACACCCCAAGACGGAGCTCCCGGAGAATCTGCATCCGCTCGATAGTCTTGATATCGGAGTGCAAATAGCGCACCTTAATGCCCAGTTCCTTGAGGTAATCCGTCAGATCCTCGGACATTTTCTTGGTCAGAGTGGTGACCAGCACCCGCTCGTCCTTGGCAATCCGGTCATGGATCTCCCCGATCATATCGTCGATCTGTCCCTTGGTGGGACGGACCTCCACAATGGGGTCAAGGAGCCCGGTAGGCCGGATAATCTGCTCCACCATCTTGGGGCAGTGCTCCAGCTCGAAGGGCCCGGGAGTTGCCGATACAAAGACCCCTTGGGTAAACTTGCTCTCGAATTCCTCGAAGCGCAGCGGCCGGTTGTCCAGCGCAGAAGGCAGCCGAAACCCATGGGCCACCAGCATCTCTTTGCGTGCCCGGTCACCGTTGTACATCCCCCTGATCTGGGGCAGGGTCACGTGAGATTCGTCAATAACAAACAGCATATCCTCCGGGAAATAATCCAGCAGCGTATACGGGGTTTCGCCCCGCTGGCGGAAGGTCAGATGGCCGGAGTAATTCTCGATGCCGGAGCAGTAGCCCATCTCCATCATCATCTCGATATCGTACCGGGTGCGCTGCTCCAGACGCTGGGCCTCCAGCAGCTTGTTGTCCGCCCGCAACTCCGCCAGGCGTTCCTCTAGCTCTACCTCAATGTTGGCCACCGCCCGCTGAAGCGTGGACTGTTGGGTAACAAAGTGGGAGGCCGGAGGAATCGTCACATGATCCCGCGTACCGAGAATTTCCCCGGTGAGCACGTCGATCTCCGTAATCCGTTCGATCTCGTCGCCGAACATCTCCACCCGCACCGCATGCTCCCCTTGGGAGGCGGGGAAAATCTCCACCACATCGCCCCTCACCCGGAAGGTGCCCCGGACAAAGTTCAGGTCATTGCGCTGGTACTGGATATCCACCAGCTTATGGAGAATGTCGTTGCGCGGCCGCTCCATGCCAACACGCAAAGATAGGCGCAGGTCCTTGTATTCCTGCGGCGAACCCAAGCCGTAGATGCAGGACACACTGGCCACGATAATGACGTCCCGGCGCTCGAACAGTGAGCTGGTGGCCGAGTGGCGGAGCTTGTCGATCTCGTCGTTGATGCTGGAATCCTTCTCTATATAGGTATCCGATGAGGGAATATAGGCTTCCGGCTGGAAGTAGTCATAGTAGCTGACGAAATACTCCACTGCATTATTCGGAAAAAACTCCTTGAACTCGCTGCACAGCTGGGCTGCCAGCGTCTTGTTATGGGCGATGACCAGTGTCGGGCGGTTGAGCCTGGCAATGACCTGGGCTGCCGTAAAGGTTTTGCCTGTTCCCGTAGCACCCAGGAGGGTCTGGAACTTCTGTCCCGACTCGATGCTCTTGACCAGCTCCTCAATGGCGGCAGGCTGATCCCCCTGAGGCGAAAACTCGGACACCAGTTCAAATTTCCGCTGGCTTAATGCAGATTCACTCATACGATCACCCTCACAGCGGAGAACCCGCTTGATTGATTATAGTAAGGCCCCTAAACTTTTCAGTGACAGAACCCGATAAAAAAATTGACAAAGTTACAAATTTTGTACAATGGGAATGCATGTTCCTATCAATTATACCCGCTTTCCCAGTGGATTGCAAAGGGAACAGCATACTTATTTTTTCTTTACCTGTAATTGTTTTACATACATATCTAATACCAGTCTTGAAAGGGGAAACATGATGTGGATATTACAACATTAATCGGCCTGATCATCGGCTTTGCCGGACTGATCGGCGGATATGCAATGGACGGAGGCCATCTGAGTGCGCTATTTATTCCCAGCGCCTTGCTGATTGTATTCGGAGGCACCCTTGGTGCGGTGGTGGTCAGCTTTCCCGCATCCCGCCTGAAGGGAGCCGGCGAAGGTCTCAAGATGGCTTTTACCCAGAACAAAAGCGATCCGGACGTATTAATTGATGAGATTGTGGATATGGCCACCATTGCCCGCCGGGAGGGTGTGTTGGCCCTGGAGCAGCGGGCACTGGAGAACCCGCATCCGTTTTTGCACGAGGGGCTGCTGATGGTGGTGGACGGCACTGATCCGGAGCTGACCCGGCAGATCCTGGAGCTGGAGATGGATTCCCTGGAATCCCGGCATGAAGGCCATGCCAAAATTTTTGAAGCCGCCGGCGGCTTTGCCCCGACTATGGGGATTATCGGTACGGTGCTGGGGCTGATCCACGTGCTGGGCAGTCTGGAAAACCCGGAATCCCTGGCTCCTGCTATCGCCATTGCGTTTACCGCCACCTTGTACGGTGTCTTCAGCGCCAACGTGATTTACCTGCCCATCGCCTCCAAAATCAAGGTCAGAAGCGAAGAGCAGATTGCCGAGCGGGAAATGATGCTGGAGGGCATCCTGGCTCTCCAAGCCGGGGAGAATCCGCAATTGATTCGCAAGAAGCTGCTTTCCTTTACCCAGCATAAGAAGAACAGGGGCAGCATCAGGGAGGCAGGTGCCGGCATTGAGAAGGAGCAATAGGAAAAAGCGGAACGCCCCCGAGAATCATGAACGCTGGCTGATCACCTACTCGGACTTGATTACACTGCTCCTGATTTTTTTTATTGTCATGTACTCCATGAGCAAGGTGGATATGGCCAAATATGAGATGCTCTCCGAATCCCTGCATCTGCAGTTCGCCAAAGGCGATACCATTATCGAAAAGCATGACGGTCCTGCAGGCGATTTGAAGCAAGGGGATAAAGCCACGCCCGTACCCACAGACACTCCCACCCCCTCCCCAAGCGCCAGCGCCCAGGCGGAAAGGGAACGGGAGCTGCAGGACCTGCTCTCCAAGGTGAATCAGTATATTGAAGAAAACAATCTGCAGGCCCAGGTCTCTACCGGGGATCTCCAGCGTGGCGTGGTTATCAAGCTGAACGATATGGTGCTGTTCGATTTGGGCAAGGCTGATTTGAAGCCGGCCTCCCTGCCGATTCTGGACAAGCTAGGCTCCCTGTTCCGCAGTCTGGATACCAAGATCAGCATTGAAGGCCACACGGATAATCTACCCCTGCAGACCGGTTCTTTGTACAAGGACAACCTGGGGCTGTCCCAGGCCCGTTCCGTTTCGGTAATCCGGTATCTGCTCAGTACTCCGGGGATGAATGACAGGATGTTTGTATCCACTGCCTATGGAGATACCATGCCCATCGCCCCCAACGATACAGAAGAAAATCGGGCGAAAAACAGGCGTGTGGAAATTGTCGTCCTGCGGGAGCCGCAAAAGCTGAATTAACCTATAAAACCCCTTCGCGGCTGAGGCTCGCGCAAGGGGTTTTGCAGTTAATTGGAGTATGTACAGGAGCCTATACAGGAATCTTGCTTATGTACAGTAAACAATGGAGCTGTTTACGAGGTATGCTTGGAGCGTTCAATCATGGAATTTGCTTAAAAGGAGGCTCAACATGTCTGCATGGGTGCACAAGCAAAACCGGTTGCCGGTTAGCGCGAAAATCCTGGTTCTGGGGGACAGCGTCACGGACAACGGTCTTTATATCGCCTACCTGGATGCTTATTTCCGCCGATACCATCCCGGAAAGGACCTGTCCCTGATTCCCCTGGGAGTGAGCAGCGAAACCGCGTCCGGCCTGAGCGAAGCCAAACATCCCTTTCCCCGCCCCTGCGTCCATGACCGGGTACAGAGGGCACTGGATCTAACAGAGCCCGATTGGGTGTTCTGCTGCTACGGGATGAACGACGGGATCTACCATCCCTTGTCGGAGGAACGGTTCCAGGCTTACAGAGCGGGGATGCTCCTGCTTCTCGAAAAAATCAAAGCCGCGGGAGCCAAAGCGGTGGTTTTAACCCCGCCGCCTTTTGACGCCGCATCCTTCTCATTTCCTGCCCCGCGGACCGGAGAGGGCGGCAAGCCGGATTACAGCTATTTATCCCCGTACCGGGATTATGACGATGTGTTGAGTGCTTATGCGGAGTGGTTGTTAACTGACCCGGCACTGGAGGCAGCTGGCGCCGTAATCGACATCCGGACTCCCCTGCTTCAAGCCACCGCCTCAGAGCGGAATCGGCAGCCGGGTTATTCTTCAGGCGACGGGATCCACCCCAACGCTTATGGCCACGGGGTTATCGCGCGCACCCTGCTGGCCGAGTGTTTTGGCGAGAACATGGCCCATATAGAGGATCTTTCGGCGTCACTTGAGGAATGGATGGGGTTTCCGTTGGTCCTTAGGCGGCACCGGATTCTGGCGGACGCTTGGAAGGAGCATGTGGGCCACACACATCCCGTTAAAACGACGGAGGCCCTACCTCTGGAGGAAGCTCTGGCGGCTGCACGGCTCTTAGAGCAAGAGATTACACATATCGGCACACTACAAAATGAGGAGAGATAATTATGCGGTTGCGACAGGTCCATCTGGATTTTCATACATCTGAAGCCATTCCCGATATTGCCAAGGATTTTTCCAAGACTCAATTCCAGGCGATGCTGCGGGAGGGTCATGTTGATTCCATCACCGTATTCTCCAAGTGTCATCACGGCTGGGCGTACCACCCCAGTGAAACCAACGAGATGCACCCGAATCTGTCCTTTGACCTGCTGGGGGAAATGATTGAAGCCGCCCATGCCATCGGAGTCAAGACTCCCGTGTATCTGTCCGCCGGACTGGACGAAAAGCTGGCCCGGCGCCACCCCGACTGGCTCATCCGCGACATTCAGGACCAAACCCGCTGGGTGAAGGGGTTTATGGAGGCCGGGTATCACGAATTTTGCTTTAACACCCCTTATCTGGATATCCTGCTGGCTCAAATTGAAGAGGTCACCCGCAACTATGACGCGGACGGTATCTTCCTGGATATTGTGGGCAGCCGCAGATGCTACTGCCAATATTGCGTCGCCGAGCTGCGGCGCAACGGCCAGGACCCCCGCGATCTGAATGCGGTCATCGCCCTCGGACGCAAAACCTATCTCCGCTACACCGAGCGTGTGCGGGAGGTGGTGCATGCAATTAAACCCGGCCTGCCGATCTTCCACAACAGCGGACACCAAACCCGGGGCCGCCGGGAGCTGGCCCACGCCAACACCCACCTGGAGCTGGAGTCTCTGCCCACCGGAGGCTGGGGCTATGACCACTTCCCCTTGTCCGCCCGTTATGCGCAGACTCTGGGAATGGATTTCCTGGGCATGACCGGCAAATTCCATCAGGCCTGGGGAGAATTCGGGGGTTACAAACATCCCAATGCCCTGCGGTTCGAAACGGCTCTGAGCCTGGCCCACGGAGCAGGCTGCTCCATTGGCGATCAGCTCCATCCCAAGGGGCTGATGGACCCGGCCACTTATTCTCTGATTGGAGAGGCCTACGCTGAGGTGGAGGCCAAGGAGCCCTGGTGCACCGGCGTTTCCGGTGTGGCGGAGGTAGCGGTGCTGTCTCTGGAGGCAGTGCAGGAGGCCGCTCCCCCGGCGTTGAAGAAGCAGGAGCGCAACAAGCTGGCTGACCCGGGTGTGGTGCGGATTTTGACCGAATGTCACTACCTGTTTGACGTGGTGGATACGCAGGCAGATTTTGGTGCGTACAAGGTTCTGGTGCTGCCGGATGAGGCGGTGCTTTGGCCGGAGCTGGCGGAGCGGATCCGCAGCTTTATCGCCGGAGGCGGCAAGGTGTTGGCTACGGGGCAGTCCGGGCTGGATGAGACAGAATCGGCCTTTGCCCTGGAGCTTGGGGTAACGCATATGGGCACTAACCCGTATTGCCCGAGTTATTTCCGGCCGGATTTTGTGCCTGGGCCTCTGAAGCCCGCCGCCTTCGTCATGTATGCGGAGGGAGAGCAGGTAGAGCTGGCTCCCGGAGGACGGCAGTTGGGCAGCAGGGAGAACCCCTATTTTAACCGGGACGTCTTCGCCTTCTGCTCCCACCAGCATACCCCCACCAACGGCGAGGACGCAGGTCCGGGTATGGTGGAAAGTGATGCAGGCATCTATATCGCCTGGAAGCTGTTCTCTGATTATGCCGATAACGGGCATCTGATTCTGAAGGAAATGGCCCATTATGCGCTCCAGCGCCTGCTGCCCAAGCCCATAGTGGAGACCAGTCTGCCGGCCAGAGGGATTGTCACCCTCCAGCATCAGGTGAAGGAACGCCGTTACGTCCAGCATCTACTCTACAACACTCCGGTGAAAAAAGGCCGGGTAGAGGTAATCGAGGATATTGTACCGCTGTACAATATCCCCGTCACTCTCCGGCTGCCTGAGCCGGTGAAGCGGGTCTATCTGGCCCCGCAGGGGACGGAGCTGGCCTTCACCGCCGACGAGGGCGGCCAATCCGTCAGCTTCACGCTGCCGCTGCTGGAGAATCACCAGATGGTGGTGCTGGAGGTGTGATGGGATCCGGACGGCCACTCGGGGCACTTGGGGCACTTGGGGCAACACTTTTGGCGGGAAAAGCTTCTTGGATAGGATGGCCCGGCAGGCTGCGGGAGGATTACGCAAGATTTGAATTAGAGGAAGAGAATTTCCGCTAAGCTTGGTGCGGAGACGGCATCTAAGGGGTTAGCGGAAGGAGTTTTCCGTTATGAGCACCGCAGCCTGGGCTGACCGCCGCGCAAATGGACAATAGCGGAAGATTGCTTCTGCTAATAAGGTGGAATGCCCCGTTGGCAGTTGATAGCGGAAGATTGCTTCCGCTAATAAGGTGGAACGCGCTGCTGGGGGCCGTTAGCGGAAGGAGACTTACCGCTATTTAGCCGGAATGCCCTTATGGCGACCGATAGCGGAAGAGGAATTTCCGCTATCGGCTATGTAGCCGGCCATTTCTCCGGTATGACGCTGCAATAACGGAAGGTTCCCTTCCGTTATCCGCGTAAAATGGGGGAGTGGTTGTCCGACCAGGTGCGCGCGATAAGCTCTGCGGGCCCAGACTGCCGTCAGGTGAACGGGCAATAGCAGAAGAGGCCTCCGCTCCCGAAGTAACACCGGTTCTTGCTGCAGCCACACTCCATACAACCGAAAAAGGACGCCGCCGGATTTCAGTCCGCTGCGTCCTTTTCTTTGTGCGTTCTTACATCGCCCTGTCGTTGCTCCTCTGCTGCTTATCGAACAAGCCCCCCAAGGAGCGGGCCAGCACCGATACCAGCCCATGCTGCTGCCGCTCCTCCACCACATAACGGGTGTCCTCGTCCGGGCAGAGAAGAATACCCAGCTGATGGTGCTCCCCCGCAAAAATCGCTCTTCCCGCAAAGCGGCTCTCCCCCTGCAGGTTGAGAATCTCCAGCTTGCAATAGGCCGGATTCTCCTGCAAGGCGGCATGGAGCCCTTCGCGGGTGCGCACTGGTAGTCCGTTTACCTTGGCGAGGATTTCTCCGGTCCGGATACCCAGTGCCTCCGCCGGACTGTCCGGCAGCACGGCGAGAATCTTCAGCCCGCGGCTGTCATGGACAAACCGGAGTGTCTCCTTGGTTTCCTCCCAGCGCCCCCACCACAGAATGCCTTCGTGGAGAACGATAGTCAGCACCGCAGCCACCGGAAGGAACGCCCCAACCCAATGGGACAGAAGAGCCAGCCCCGTTACGGCCACACCATAAATCAGGAGCCGTCCCGAGGTTCTCCGGGCTTTGTCCTCCGGCAATTGGGTCCACGTGGACTCCATAAAGCCCATGGCTACGGGCAAGGCCAGAATGGTCCAGCCTGAAGAGGCCAGACCGGAGCCGAACACCGGTGTCCACGGCAGCTGGAAGCCGCCGGACTGGGCCGGCACCAGCAGGAACAGTGCCACCGGCCAAAAAGCATATAACTGAAAGCCGCCCATGACGCGGCCACGCTTGCTCTCCGAAAACAACGGTGTCCGGGTCAGGCTTCCCTGATGGCGGACAAGCAGCGCCTCCGCCAGATGGAGCACCCCTGCCAAAGCCAGCAGCGCCGGTGTCTCCACTCCCTCCATCCACCGGTACAGCCACCCCAGGGCTGCCGTATCCGCCCCTTGGGGCAGCCAACCCATCACTGCATCGGCCAAGGCCAGGATGCCCGCGGCATACGCCAGGCACAAAAACCGGAGCCGGAACAGGATCAGAACCGCCGACAGCGCCCATAACAGCACCATAGCCTCCAGCGTGAAGGCGGAGCCCAGTGCTGCCAGCACCAGGGATGCCCCCAGCCCGGCTGCCAGCCCCCAAACCACCAATCTCCAGACAACCCGGCCCATATAATGAAAGCGGGAATGGAACAGCTTGCGCTCCAGCCGGATCTGCCGTCTGTATTGAAGCAGAATCACCACCAGCCCCAGGTAATAGAAGGGATTCACCAAGAGCCCCAGCAGCGCTCTTCCCCAAGCGGACAACAGATTCAAAGCCAGGTCCATAACCGCATATCAGCTCCTTTACACAATCCCCCTCATGGAACTTGCAACAACGCAAAAAAAGAGAAGGCGGGGAACCTAGCCCCCTGGGCCGTGCTCGCAAACACGCCCTAACCTTCTCTTCATTCTACATGGCTGCCGCTTTTTCCTGCCAAAGCCATCATTTTCCCTAATTATTCCATGAACGCCATAAGAATCACGGGTTCAAAAGCCGGATAGCCTCCTGCAGCTGCGCATCATTGGCCGGGCTCTTCAGGAGAGTGATGATATCATTCTCCAAACTCTCCATCGTGGCAATGTTGGCCACTCCGGTGGCAGGCAGACTGCGGCTGTTCTGATACTGCTTCAGCACCTCAGCCGTTTGCTGGCTGAAATACCCGTCCGTACGGCCCGGCTTGAAGCCCAGCCCCTCCAGCATCACCTGCAGCGACTTCACCTCATCGCTGTTGGCATCCACCGTCAGCTCATTCTTCTTCGAGAACGGCATCACGTGGTAATAGGCAGGCTGATCCACCTTCACATCCGGTTCAATCCCCGTTTTGTGAATCCAGGTTCCTTTGGGCGTCAGCCACTTATAGGTGGTCATTTTGATATTGCTGCCGTCGCCCATTTCCTTCTCGAAGGTCATCTGGACGGTACCCTTGCCGAAGGTTTTTTCACCCACCAGCTTGCCCAGTCCCGTATCCTTGAACACGCCGGCCAATATTTCCGAAGCGCTGGCACTGCCGTTGTTGATGAGCACCGCCACCGGAAGCTGCTTGCCCGCTGTAGTGCCGTTGGACAAGGTGGGGGCACGTTTGCCGTCCCGGTCCTCGATCTGCAGAATCGGTTTGCCCTTGGCCACGAAGTTCTCGGAGATATCCACAACTACCGGCAGGAGGCCACCCGGATTATTCCGCACATCGATGATCAGGGACTTCATGCCCTTGGTTTCCAGACGGGTGAGCTCCTCCTTGAAGCGCACAGCCGTATTGGTGGCAAACTGCCGGATTTCGATTTTGCCGACGGTATCGTTCACCATCTCACCGTAGACTGTTTCGACGGGAATGTCATCCCGCACCACGATGACCTCGATGGCTTCCGTCAGCCCGGTGCGCACGACACCCAGCTTGGCCTGGGTTCCCTTGGGGCCGCGGATTTTGACTACCGCCTGGGTAAGGGTGAGTCCGTCCAACGGCTCACCATTGACGGTCAGAATTACATCATTGGCCCGCAAGCCGGCCTTCTCCGCAGGAGAGCCCTTAATGGGGGACACAATGGTCACCTTGCCGCTCTCCAGGGATACCTCCGCTCCTATTCCCTGGAAGGAGGAATGGATGGTGTCGTCAAACTGCTTGGCCTCTTGCGCATCCATGTAGCTGGTGAACGGGTCCTCCAAGGCATTGACCATGCCGTGAATAGCCCCGTTCATCAGCTTGTCGTGATCCACCTGGCTGAGATACTTGGAGCTGATCAGCTCGAATGTGGTGGATAACTTCTTCAGATCGTCCTTCGACAAGCTGCTGCCGGGGGCGGTTGAAGACACCGCAGCCGAAGTCGCCTGTACTCCCGCCTCCGGGGAGCCGACGATGGTAAGGGTAAGAATGCTGCTGGCAAACATGCCTAGCAGCACAAAGGTAAGAACTGCCCGTCCGCGAAACATCAAACCAAACCACCACCTTTTACTCTCTAACCTGAAATAACACGGTTTAGTATATGACAAGCGCGTCCGGAATATAAAGCCTCTCCCGGAAATGTATCGCCTTCATTTGGAAAAAAAGTCTGCAAAAGCCTGCATCGAATGCAGGCTTTTGGGGAACTGCCATGTAAGTAAGGGGGCTACAGGCCCAGATATGGTCTCGGGTTGGTCGGGGTATCCCCGTTGTCCTTCCGCACCTCAAAGTGCAGATGGTTACCGGTGGAATCGCCGGTGGAGCCCACTTCCCCCACCTTGCCGCCGCGTTTCACGGAATCGCCTTCGCTGACGCTGATAGCCGACATATGACCGTACCAGGTCACCAGACCATTGTTATGGTCCACGACTACCGCATTGCCGTAGCCGCTAACCCAGCTGGCCAGGATAACGGTACCCTCATCGGCCGACAGCACCGGAGTGCCCTTGGGCGCTGCGATATCCATGCCTTTATGAAGCTTATTGACCTTCTTGATGGGGTCAACCCGGTAGCCGAACTCCGAGCTGATAGTGCCGTTTATGGTTAAGGGCCATTGCAGCTTACCTCCGGCATACACCGGTTTGGATGCGGCTGCCGTTCCCTTTTTCTTCGCTTCTTCCTTGCGTTTCTCCTCCGCCAGCTTGGCATACAGGGCCTGCTTGTCCTTGACCAGCTTCTCGGCGGCTGCTTCCGCCTCCTCGCTGATATGCTCCTGCTTTTGCTCCTCTTTGGTCAGACTGGCGATGGTTACTTCTTTTTGCTTCAGGTTCTTTTGCAGTGTGGCATAAATCGCTGACTTCTGGCTGTGCATATCAGTCACCTGGGCCAGCTGCGTTTTGATTTCGGCTTCCTTCTGGGTAATGGCCTCCTTGTCCAATTCATTGGCATGGAGGATTTCCGTGTCCTTGCCTACAATGGTTCTGAGGTTTTGGAACCGGTCGATGAAGTCGCTGAAGCTGGTCGAGCTCAAGAGGACATCCAGATAAGAGACAGAGCCGTTCATATACATCAGACGGACTCTGGATTCCAGCAGACTTTTGCGGGAAGCCACACGCTCCTCTGCCTCCGCTTTCTGCTTGCCGGTGTCCGCGAGATTGAGATTGGTTTGGGCTATCTGCTGCTCCAATGCCATGACCTGATTGCTCTGCTCCTCAATTTCCTTCTGGAGCTGGTCCATGCCTTTTTGCTCCTGCTTGATCTGCCCGCTGATGACGCTTTGCTTCTTCTCGGCGTCCTCTTTTTCCTTCTGCCGGGCCTTCTCCTGCTGTGCAATCTGATCAATCTGCTTCTGAATATCCAGCACTCCGGCATGCCCGCTCACAGGCACAAATACAAGACTGGCGGCCGCTACAAAGGCTATAAAAGGGACAAGTACGCGTTTTTTCACCGACCGTTTTCCTCCTGAAACTAATATATTTAGGCCTTCAAATATTTGCGGACAGACAAAAGACTTCCCCAGATTCCAATCCCGATGCCGATGGCCAGGAGGATCGCCGACAATTGCAGATGCACATCATCAAAAGGCTTTAATTCCATCATCATGGTTTCGAGACCCGACCTGCTGGAATCCACCAGCCGGTAGTAGCCGTACAGGAGTACACCTGCGGGAATGACCGAGCCGATCACACCCAGAAGCGCTCCTTCTATAAAGAAAGGCCAGCGGATAAAGCCGTTGGTGGCGCCAACCAGCTTCATAATCTTGATTTCCCTGTCGCGGGCCATAATGGTCAGCTTAATGGTATTGGAAATAAGGAACATCGCCGTTAAAGCCAGGCAGGCTACCAGAATCAGGCCGATATTGCGCACGATGCCGGTAATTCTGAACAGGGTGTCTACTGTGGATTTGCCGTAGTCCACCTTGACCATCGGTTTCGGGTTCTTAGATTCGTTCAGGCTTACGATCCGGGCGGTCACATCCCCAACCTCCCGCGGTTCCTTGACCGTCACCGTAAAAGCGTCATTCAAGGGATTGTTCTCCCCGTCCATCCCCTCCAGGTACTGCTTGCCGGTTTCGCCCATGCGCTCGCGCATCAGAGCGAGCCCCTCATCCTTGGAGATATAATCCACCTTGGCAACCCCCTCCAGCGCCTCCAGCTCGGAACGCAGCTTGGCGACACTTTCCTGGGCAATATTCACATCAAGAAACACCTTGATTTCAACCTTGGATTCGATTTGCGCGGACATGTGGTTGACATTAACCGCCAACAGCAGGAAGATGCCCAGGATAAACAGGGAAATGGCGATGGAGCTGACTGAGGCGAAGGTCATCCAGCCGTTGCGGATAAGGCTTTTGCCCCCTTCCCGGAAGTGCCTGCCCAGGGTACTAATCTTCATAACCGTAATCCCCTCTCGCCTGGTCGCGGGCGATGAGGCCCTTCTCCACAGCGATGACCCGCTTGCGCATGGAGTTCACGATCTCTTTGTTGTGGGTCGCCATAATGATGGTGGTGCCCCGGTAGTTGATCTCTTCCATCAGCTTCATGATATCCCAGGAGGTATCCGGGTCCAGATTGCCCGTAGGCTCGTCGGCGATGATAACCGATGGGCTGTTGACAATGGCTCTGGCAATAGCTACCCGCTGCTGCTCTCCTCCCGACAGCTGGGTCGGCAGCGAATCTGCCTTGTCCCGCAGCTTGACCAGCTCCAGCACCTCCAGGGTGCGCTTCCTAATCAGCTTCTTGGGGGTTTCGATGACTTCCATGGCAAACGCGATATTTTCCGACACGGTCATCTTGGGCAGGAGCCGGAAGTCCTGGAAGATGACTCCGATATTCCGCCGCAAAAAAGGGATTTTCCGCGGTTTCAGCTTGGCGAGATTAAAGCCGTTAACAAAAATATGCCCCTTGGTGGGCTTTTCCTCGCGGTAAATCATCTTCATGAAGGTCGATTTGCCTGCGCCGGAAGGCCCTACCACGTATACGAATTCATTGCGGTCTACCTTGAGGTTGATGCCCCGTATGGCGTGTGTTCCGTCCGGATATGTTTTCCAGACGTCTTGCATTTCGATCACAGTATCACATCCACTCTTTCATAATGATCGGACAGCGCGCAGGTAAAACAAATAGCCTGAAAACACAGTCAGCTTATTAAACTTCGACAGAAAAACTGTTATTCCTTTATCGCAGAAGCGATTTTCCGTAAGATTCCATGAAATGTACACTTTTCTGTGAAAATCCGGGAATTGTCTACGGGCCGAATGCGCCATTAGACGCCTCCGGGACAGAGTGAACTATTTCGGCGGACACGCTCATATAGTGGTAGGAGAAGGCTTGGACTTCGGGCTGTTGCTGTTGCCTGCGGACCAAACCTCTCTCACACAAACTTTTAGGGGGGTGTCCCCATGTTAGCGGACAAACACAAGCGTGCAGCCGCGGCGGCCGGTGTGCTGGTACTTCTGGCAGCCGGGGGCTTATGGGGAATCAGAGCATACGGCCTGGATGATCAAATGCCACATGGCTTGGCCTTCGGCGGTATTCCCGTAGGCAAACTGCCGCTTACCCGGGCGGAGCAGCTGCTGGAGGCCCATCTGGCGCAAACAGCGGGCTGGCGCCTCCGCTTTGCCTCGGAGGTACCCGGCGCCGAGCAAGCGTCTGCCTTCGGCAGCACGGGGCTGCGCTGGGATGCCTCCGCTCCCCGGCAGGCACTGGCAGAGCTTAAAGGCGGCAGCCCCTTCCGTCGCGCCTGGGCTAAATGGCAGCTCCGCAACCGGGATCTGCCCGTGGGGATTCTATACGATGAAGGGGCTTATGCCGGATTCGTCAAACAAACCTGGGCGGAGCTACATGCCAAACAACCCACACCGGCTAAACGGCTGATTACCGGACAGGATCGGGTGGAGATTATTCCCGACATCCCGGTGTACCGGGTGGACGAGAAAAAATTGCTGGACAGCCTGCTGGCTACGGACTGGCTCTCCATGTGGCGCGGACTGGCTCCGGAGCAGGAGGCGGCCAAAGCGGATCCCGTCGTGATTCCGGTGCCCCTTGCGGAAATCCACGCCCAGGTCACCTATGATTCCCTGACTGGTCAAGGCATTGAACGCAAAATAAGCGAATTCGCCACCACCATTCTTCCCGGCGGCGAAGGGCGCCTGCACAATATTGTCTCCGCGGCCAAAACCATTCAAGACCGGGTTCTTGCGCCGGGTGATATATTCGATTACGCCCCAGTTATTGAAGAAACCAAAAACCGCTTCGGCTTCCGGGAGGCTCCGGTCATCTATAACGGCAAGCTGGTGCCCGGCGTGGGCGGCGGAATCTGCCAAG
Source organism: Paenibacillus mesotrionivorans (assembly GCF_046098205.1). Taxonomy (NCBI): domain Bacteria; kingdom Bacillati; phylum Bacillota; class Bacilli; order Caryophanales; family Paenibacillaceae; genus Paenibacillus; species Paenibacillus mesotrionivorans. Next base: position 62,754 of record NZ_JBJURJ010000014.1, read on the forward strand.
TCTCCTCCACCTTGTACAATGCGGTGCTGCGGGCCGGGCTGGAGATTGTGGAGCGGCGGAATCATACCCTGCCGGTAAGCTATGTTCCGCTGGGACAGGATGCCACCTTCTCGGAGGGGTATATTAATTTCAGGTTTCGCAATAACACCGGCGCGTATCTGCTGATCCGCACCGTGACCGAATCCAAGAAGCTGACAGTGAAGCTGTTCGGCACACTGCCCCAGAGCCAGTCCTTCGACATTGAGTCCGTCACCGTGGAGGAGTTGGAGGCCCCGGTCAAAACCGTCATCAACCCCACGCTCCGCATCGGCCAGCGTGAGGTGCTGCAGAAAGGCAAACCGGGTTATGTGGTGGAAACCTACCGCACCAAACGGGAGAACGGCACCATCCTCTCCCGGGAGCTGATTTCACGGGACCGTTATCAACCCCAGCCAGCCCTGGTGGCCGTAGGGGGCAAAGCCGGTGAAGGTACAGGTTCCGGCGGCGAAGGTAAGGAGGGTGTGCTGGAGGACGGAGTGGAGGGCCCCCGCTTCCGGTAAGCCTTATTTTGGGCCCCCGGCTGTCCGGCAGCCCGCGTCTATGCTGGTCTTCGGGATAGTCCGGCTCCCGGTCTGAGGTCCGATCCCCCTCTTCACTTCCGTCATATTACTCTGCGGGAGCCTTGGCGAGAATGTGACAGGTCACATGACTGCGGTTACTTCGTCCTCCACATATTGCCTGCTATACTAAGAATCAAGTTCTTCATCAAGAAAAGAAGCAGGGGATGCACATGTCAAAGGCCGATTTTTTCCAGCAGCTCCGGGCCCGTCTCCGCGGCTTGCCTCCGGAAGAGCAAGAAAACATTCTCGGCGTGTATGAGGATTTGTTCCGCCAGGCCGAAGCCGGCGGCAAAAGTGAAGAGGACATTATCCGATCTCTGGGCTTTATACCCGTTCCTGTGGAGCAGCCGCCCCACATGCAGAACCACCAGTTAAATGCAGCCCGCAAGGGGGGCTTGCGGCCTTACGCAGCAGCCGTCTCGCTGCTGCTGTTCAATCTGGTTTTCGCAGTGGCGCCTTTTTTGACCATAGCCTTGCTGTTGTTTTCTTTATCCCTGGTGGCCGTATTGTTTTCCTTCAGTGTGGTCTGGGTTATTATCGGAACGGGAATTCCCGCAACTGTGGATGTGCTGCTTCTGGAGATTTTCACCACCATGACATTAAGCGGGCTGGGAATTCTGCTGGGGGCTGCAATGTGGAAATTAAATATTGCCTTCTGGTCTGTGGTCAAACGCTATGTGGCCTTGAACCTCAGACTGGTCAGGGGGGATTAGGTTGAACTTGAGATGGAGTTTGAAGCAAATTGTAATGACGGCGCTGGCCTGTACCCTGATTGGGATCGGCGGGCTGATGCTTCTGTACCGGGTTGGAGTCATCGACAATGCCACTATAGACCTGGATGTTCAAAAGGAGCTGGATGTGTCAACCGTCCAAGCCTTCTCGCTGACGACGGATACGACTCCCATTACCGTGGTTTCCACCACCGGCGATCAATTGCGGATCAAGCTAAGCGGACGGGTCCGTGAAGCCGATGCGGAGTATGCCGCCATTGAGCTGGATAACCGGAGCGGTGAAGTAAAAGCGGTAGCCCGCACCACCAAGAAGTTTTCCATCGGGATTGACGTAACCCAGTTGTTCCAGCTGTTCTCTAACAACCTGGAGGTAACTGTGGAGCTGCCCGAGAAGGTATACCGCAGCCTTTCCTTTAGTGCCGATACAGGGAGGATTACCCTGCCGGCGCTTCAAGCGGATACACTGGAGATAAAGACTGACACCGGCGAGATTCGTCTGGACGGGTTTACCGGCAAAAGCCTTACAGCCCGGAGCGACACCGGCACGATGAGGCTGGACCACTTGTCCGCCAAGCTGGCGCTTCGCACGGATACCGGACATATTATTGCTGGACTGGATGCCCTTCCGGCTGCTGCTGATCTGCAGACCGATACGGGGGATATCCGCTTGAACCTGGCCAAGGTTATCCCGGCGGAATTAAAATTCGCCACAGATACCGGCCGGACCACCCTGCAGATTCCGTCGCAGGATCAGTTTAGCGCCAAACGGATGGAGAAACGCCGGCTGGAGGGCCAGCTGTCCGGCGGAGGTCCTCTGCTGCAGGCCCGTGCGGATACTGGAGATATTGAGCTTGTTGTGGAATAGTCATCCATGTCTTTTTATCAGATACAAAAAAATCCCCGGCACTCCTTTTAGGGAGCCCGGGGATTTTGTATTATTTGCTCTTTTCGGCATATTCCTTGTGCCAATCCTGAAGCTGCTGCAGCGCCGCTTCCGCACGCTCCACCGCTGCCGCCACCTGTACGGAGGCTGTGCCGCCGTAGACATTACGAGCGTTGACCACATGCTCCGGCTGAAGCACGTTGTAGATGTCGTCACCGAAGAGTTTGGAGAAGCTGTGGTATTCGGACAGCTCCAGATCCAGCAGATATTTCTTGTGCTCGATGCTGTACAGCACCAGCTTGCCGATGACTTCATGGGCTTGACGGAAGGGCATACCCTTGTTCACCAGATAGTCGGCAATATCGGTGGCATTGGAGAAGTCCTGGTTGACGGCCTGGCGCATCCGCTCCTTGTTCACCTTCATGGTGGAGATCATGGGAGCGAATAGCTGGAGGGCACCATCCAGAGTTTTGACGGTATCCAGCATGCCTTCCTTGTCCTCCTGCATGTCCTTGTTGTATGCCAGCGGCAGGGACTTCAGGACGGTCAGGAGACCCATCAGGTTGCCGTAGACCCGGCCTGTTTTGCCCCGGACCAGCTCCGGCACGTCGGGATTCTTCTTCTGCGGCATGATGCTTGAGCCGGTGCAGAAGGCGTCATCCAGCTCCACAAAGGCAAACTCATTGCTGGACCAGAGAATCAGCTCCTCGCTGAGCCGGGAAAGATGCATCATAATCAGGGAAGCGTTGCTCAGGAACTCCAGAATGAAGTCCCGGTCGCTTACGGCATCCAGACTGTTTTCGTAAACCCGTTCAAAACCCAACCGTCCGGCCACAAAATGCCGGTCGATAGGGAAGGTGGTGCCCGCCAGGGCACCTGCGCCAAGGGGCAGGGTGTTGACCCGCTTGTAGCTGTCGGTGAGACGCTCCGCATCCCGCTGGAACATGGAGACATACGCCATCAGATGATGGGCGAATAGAATCGGCTGAGCCCTCTGCAGATGGGTATACCCGGGGACAATGGTATCCAGATTGGCCTTAGCCTGTCCGATCAAGGCCTCCTGCAGCTTCGCCAGGAGTCCGACGAAATGGACCACCCGCTTGCGCAGGTACAAATGCATGTCCGTGGCCACCTGGTCATTGCGGCTGCGGCCCGTATGAAGCTTGCCGCCTACCGGTCCGATTTCGTCGATCAGCGCCTTTTCGATATTCATGTGGATGTCTTCGTCACCGATGGAGAATTCCTGCTCTCCGCGTTTAATCCGATTGGAGACCAGATGAAGGCCGTCCGTAATTTTCTCCACATCCGCCAGAGGCAAAATCCCGCATTTGCCCAGCATGGCCACATGGGCCAGGCTGCCTTGAATATCCTCCTCCGCCAGCTCCTTGTCGAAGGTAATGGAAGCTGTATATTCCTCCACCAGTTGATCCGTTTGTTTGGTAAAGCGTCCGCCCCACAATTTTGACACGCGCTTGCCCTCCTCTGTCTGCTCTCGCACTTACAATCTTCGTTCTATTATACACAATATGCAGCCATTTTTCTTTGCAAGAAACGGACTGCCGAACCCTCCGGCAGCCCGTCCCTTTACCTGCATACAATTGATTTATTTGGTTTGATCCACGCCGGAGGATACCTTCAACCGCAGCGCGTTCAGGCGGATAAAGCCGGTAGCGTCGTTTTGGTTGTAGGCTTGGGTCGGGTCGGCTTCCATGGTGGCGATGTTCGGGTTGTACAGACTCACCGGGCTCTTCACGCCGGCGCCGATCACATTGCCCTTGTACAGCTTCAGGCGTACGGTTCCGGTGACGTTCTTCTGGCTTTCGCTCACCAGGGCCTGCAGCGCCAGACGCTCCGGCGCAAACCAGAAGCCGTTGTACACCAGGGAGGCGTATTTGGAAATCAGGGAATCCCGCAAATGCATGACATCGCGGTCCATGGTGATGGATTCCATCTTCCTGTGGGCAGTGAAGAGGATCGTGCCGCCAGGGGTTTCATACACGCCGCGGCTCTTCATACCCACGAAGCGGTTCTCCACCATGTCCACACGGCCGATGCCGTGTTTGCCGCCCAGCTCGTTGAGCTTCTCCATAGCTTCGAGCGGGGTTACCGGCACGCCATTAATGGCGGTGCAGTCGCCTTGGGCGAATTCCAGCTCCACATATTCGGGCTGGTCCGGCGCATCCTCGGGAGCTACGCTCAGCACGAACATCCCCTTGTTGGACTCGGCGCTAGGATCAAACCAGGGGTCCTCCAGAATGCCGCTTTCGAAGCTGATATGCAGCAGGTTGCGGTCCGTGGAATAGGGTTTGGCTGCGGAAGCCTGTACGGGAATGCCGTGGGCTTCGGCATACGCAATCATTTCGGCGCGGCCCGGGAACTCTTCGCGGAACTGCTCGGAACGCCAAGGAGCGATGACCTCCAGCTCCGGAGCCAGGGCTGCCGCAGTCAGCTCAAAGCGGACTTGATCATTGCCCTTGCCGGTTGCGCCGTGGGCGATGGCGGTGGCGCCTTCGGCACGGGCGATTTCGACCATGCGCTTGGCGATCAGCGGACGGGCGATGCTGGTGCCCAGCAGGTATTGGCCCTCATACAGGGCGCCTGCCTGGAACATGGGGTAGATGAAGTCCTTGGCGAACTCATCACGCAGATCGTCGATGTACACCTTGGAGGCGCCTGTAGCCAGAGCCTTGGCCTCCAGGCCGTCCAGCTCATCCTTTTGACCGATATCGGCGGTAAAGGTAATGATCTCCGCATCATAGGTGTGCTTCAGCCAAGCCAGGATCACCGAGGTATCCAGACCGCCGGAATACGCGAGAACAATTTTTTGCTTTGCCATGTTAAGTTGATGCTCCTCTCAATTCACGTTTACCCTCTATTGTACACGATTATACCCTCAAATTGGCTGTGCCAATTTCGAGGCGGTCATAACCTTATCCGGCTAGTAGCTTGGACCAAGGTTATGACATAATCGCTGCCATAATTGCTTTTTGAGCGTGAAGCCGGTTTTCCGCCTCGTCGAAAATCTGGGAGTTAGGGCCATCGATGACTCCGGCACTGACCTCTTCGCCCCGGTGGGCGGGCAGACAGTGAAGGAACATATAATCCGGCTTGGCATGTTGCACCAGCTCTTCGTTCACCTGATACTCGGCGAAGGCCTTCTCCCGGATCTTCTGCTCTTCCTCAAAGCCCATGCTGGCCCACACATCGGTGTAGACAATATCCGCATCGGCAATTGCCTCACGGGTATCCCCGGTCACCAGCACGCTGCCGCCGGTGGAAGCCGCTACGGTCATGGAGCGTGCGGTCATTTCCGCATCCGGCAGATACCCTTCCGGCGCGGCAATGGCAAAGTGCATACCGAACTTGGCTGCACCCATCATCAGGGAGTGGGCCATATTGTTGCCATCGCCGATAAAAGCGACCTTGAGGCCGGCCAGCTTGCCCTTTTGCTCCAGCACCGTTTGGTAATCCGCCATAGCCTGGCAGGGATGGGACCAGTCGGTAAGAGCGTTGATGACGGGAACGGAGGCATACTTGGCCAGGTCCGTCAGGGTGGTGTGGGCGAAGGTCCGGATCATAATGCCGTCCACATAACGGGACAGCACCTGTGCCGTATCGGCAATGGGCTCGCCCCGGCCGATCTGCAGATCATTGCGGCTTAAGAACAGCGGATGCCCGCCCAGCTGGTACATGCCGACCTCGAAGGATACCCGTGTCCGGGTGGAGGATTTTTCGAAGATCATCCCCAGTGTTTTGCCCTTCAAGGGCTGGTAAACCTCGCCTGCCTTCTGCTTGCGCTTCAGCTCGATGGCGTAATCCAACAGATACTGCAATTCCTCGGTGGTAAAGTCCTCCAGGTCCAGGAAATCCCTGCCCCTGAGCTGTAACTGGTCATTTTGCTCCACAAACTGCGCCATGAATGGATTGAGCCCCTCTCCCGCTTAAAATAAAGGGTACACGCACCGCTTTACCCGTTCCGCGATGCTGCCCTGTTTCCTGATCGTTTCTTAGAGACTGTCACGAAATAAGTACCGCTAATTTGCCGACAAAACTCCCTGAGGGCTTTCCCAAGGAAAGCCGGCTTCGTAAGCATCAGCTACCCTTGGAGATTTTGTCAGCAAAAGCGGGTACTAATCTCCTGACAGCTCCTTACTCCGCTACGCCTGCTGCCTTCTTCGCCGCATGTTCGGCCAGCACCCGGCAGATGACGGCAATGCCCTCATCCAGCTCTTCCTTGGTAACCAGCAGATTAGGCAAAAGACGCACCACATTGGGGCCTGCCGGCACAACCAGCACTCCTGCCTGGTGAATGTCGGCGATAACCGCTGCCGTCGGCTCCGTACAAATCACACCGATCAAAAGCCCTAAACCGCGGACTTCCTTCACCAGCGGATTACCTGCTATTCCTTCCATCAGCTTGTCGATGGCGTAATGGCCCATCTCGGCAGCATGCTCCGGCAGCTTTTGACCGAGGATGATTTCCAGCGTCGCGATGGCCGCAGCCGAAACCAGCGGCGTTCCACCGAAGGTGGAGGCGTGCGCCCCAGCCGTGAAGGCGTCGCGCAGCTTGGCTTTGCCCAGCATAGCGCCCATAGGCAGCCCTGCAGCAATTCCCTTGGCCAGGGTGAAAATATCCGGCTCGATGCCGTAATGCTCATATGCAAACAGCTTGCCGGTCCGGCCCATTCCGGTTTGCACCTCGTCGACGATCAGGAGCAGATCATGCTCCTTGCAGAGCCTTACGATCTCGTCGATAAAGCCCTGCTCCGCCGTAATGACGCCGCCCTCGGCCTGCACCATCTCCAGCATAATGGCACAGGTTTTGTCCGTGATGCAGGAGGAGAGCGCCGCCGCATCGTTAAACGGGGCATAGACGAAGCCTTCAGGCAGCGGATGGAAGCCGTCCTTAACCTTGTCCTGTCCGGTGGCCGTCAGCGTCGCCAGAGTGCGCCCGTGGAAGGATTGGTGGAAGGTAATGATCTCATAGCGGTTTTTGCCCAAAATCTTGCTGTTGTAGCGGCGGGCCAGCTTAATGGCGGCTTCGTTGGCCTCCGCTCCGCTGTTACAGAAGAACACGTTGTCGGCGCAGCTGTTGTCCACCAGCATCCGGGCCAGCTTCTCCTGGTTCTCCGAATAAAACAGATTGCTCACATGCCACAACTGGTCCAATTGTGCGGCGATCCGTTCAGCTACCTGCTTAGGGGCATGCCCCAGACTGGTTACGGCCAGCCCGCTCATCAGATCCAGATACTCCTTGCCCTCCGAGTCCCACAGCCGGCTGCCCTCCCCCTTGACCATAGTAATGGGATAACGGGCATACGATGGAAAAATGGCACTTTCCTGATTGCTCACGTCACTCACTCTCCTTTCGCCTGAAACAGAATGTGTATGGGTTAAATCCTGATTGAACGGTTGTTGTTCGTGCACCTTCTTAACGTACGATCCGCGTACCTGCCGAACCCTCCGCAACTGCCTGCCGGAGAATACCCGGCTCGGCGCCGTTGACGATCAGGACCTCCTGCACCTCGCCCTGAATGCATTCCATGGCAGCCCGCACCTTAGGGATCATCCCCCCATAAATCTCACCGGAGGCAATCATGGCCTCAATCTCCGCTACTGTCACCACGGGAAGCACCCGTTTGACCCCTTCGCCGTCCGTCCGCAGGATGCCTGGCACGTCCGTCACCACCACCAGCCGGGAAACGCCCAGCTGGGACGCTACCGCACCCGCTGCCGTATCCGCGTTGATATTATACCGCTGGGCGCCGTCTTTACCAAGACCGACGGGAGCAATAACAGGGACATACCCCATATCCACAAGACTTTGGATCAGCTGTGCATTCACCCGGGTGACGTTGCCCACCAAACCCACCTCATGGGCATTGGGCACCGGCTCCGCTTCAATCAGCCGCCCGTCTGCGCCGGAGAGGCCTACCGCCTTGGCGCCGGACAATTGGATCCGCCGGACGATTTCCTTGTTGATTTTGCCCGCTAAAACCATCTCCACTACATCCAGCACCGCTTCGCTGGTTTTGCGCAGGCCGCCGACGAACTCCGACTCGATGCCCAGCCGGTTCAAGGTTTCGGAGATGGCCGGGCCGCCGCCGTGTACGATCACGGGCACAAAACCCTCCTCCGCCAGCTCCTTCATCTCCCGGAAGAAATCCTCCGGCAGAGCTGCCAGGGTGCTTCCCCCGCACTTGATCACGTAGGCCGAAGCCGTACGCTGCTGCTGATTGCTTATTTGCGTCACCTGTGTTGCGCCTCCTGTTCCGGTTCGGGCTTTGGTTTCGGTTTATGAGACTGGCCTTGCAGCCTCTATCTACGTCCGGTATGCCGCATTGATCCGCACATATTCGTAGCTGAGGTCACAGCCCCACGCTGTGGCGGTTTCCCGGCCCATATGCAGATTCACGTATATCTGAACCAGGTCTCCCCGCAGGTAAACCAGAGCCTTCTCTTCATCAAATTTCACCGGCCGGGATTGCTCCAGCGTCACCAGATCGCCGATGCGGATATCCACGGTTTCCGTATTCACCGGGTATCCGGCTCTACCGACGGCGGCAATAATCCGGCCCCAGTTGGCATCCGCGCCGAAGCAAGCGGACTTCACCAGAGAGGAACCGATCACCGTTTTGGCAATGGCCCGCGCCGCTTCCAGGGATTCAGCACCCGCCACGTTCACCTCAATGAGCTTGGTAGCTCCTTCACCGTCACGGGCAATGGCCTTGGCCAAATATTCACCCACATACCGAAAACCCTCGGCGAATGCCTCATAGTCGGGATGCGCTTCGGTCAGCTCTCCGCTGCCGGCCAGACCGCTGGCCATGGCCACTACCATATCGTTGGTACTGGTATCACCATCTACTGTAATCATATTGAAGGTGGTGTCCGTCACGCTGCCCAGCAGCTTCTGGAGACCCTCGGCACTGATCTTGGCATCAGTGGTGATAAAACCCAGCATGGTGGCCATGTTGGGGTGGATCATCCCAGAGCCTTTGGCCGCCCCGGCAATATGCACCGTCTCTCCGCCTACGGTCACTTGAACACAAACCAGCTTCTGCGCCAGGTCTGTGGTCATAATCGCCTGGCAGAAGTCCTCACTGCCGTCCGCCTTCAACACCTCCGGCAGGCCGGCAATGCCGTTACGGACCTTCTCCATGGGCAGCGGCTCGCCTATGACACCGGTGGAGGTCACCCCCGCCAGCTCCTCAGCCACACCGAAGGCCTTGGCAGCCAGCGCCCGCATCTCGTAGGCGTCAGCTTCCCCTTGTTTGCCGGTGCAGGCATTAGCATTGCCGCTGTTCACCAGCATCACCTGAAGCTTGCCGCCGTGGCCGATGCTCTCCCGGGTCACCGCAAGCGGCGCCGCCTGGAACTGGTTCAAGGTATACACACCCGCCGCCGCTGCAGGCACCTGGCATACAATGACGCCAAGGTCATAACGCTCCGTCTTCTTCAGGCCGCAATGCAGCCCGGCTGCCTTAAATCCCTGGGGCGTCGTGATGCCCCCGCCTTCCACTACGGCGAACCGCTTCGTCATTTCATTCATCCTCTCCTGTGATAACATGGTCCTTAGCCGGAGGCCGGATATGTTATGGAAGCCTCAAAATTGGTGCGACCAATTTGAGGGTCATCTTTGCTTTTCATTAGCTCTTTATCCTTACGGATACACCGGCGTAAACGCCAACCCCGCACCTTCGTCCCAGCCGAGCATCAGATTCAGGTTCTGCACCGCTTGGCCCGCTGCACCCTTCATCAGGTTATCGATTACCGACAGGATAGTGACGCGGCCTGTCCGCTCATCCACGGCAAAACCGATGTCGCAATAGTTGGAGCCCCACACTTCCTTGGTGGCGGGCCATTTGCCCTTGTCGCGGATACGCACGAAGCGCCGTCCTTCATAATACTCCCGGTACAGCTTGATAAAATCCTCTTCCGTATGCGTCCCTTGCACTGTGGCATACATGGTGCTCAGAATGCCTCGGGTCATCGGGGTCAAATGGGTAGAGAAGGTAACCGCCACATCCCGCCCGGCAATGCGCCCCAACGTTTGCTCAATTTCGGGAATATGCTGATGTTTGTTCAGCTTATACGGAGCCAGATTTTCGTTAATCTCCGCATAATGCACCGATAACCCCAGTCCGCGCCCTGCACCCGACACACCGGACTTGGCATCGATAATAATAGTCGCCGGATCGATCCAGCCAGCCTCTACCGCAGGGATCAGCCCCAGCAGAGTAGCAGTGGGATAACAGCCCGGGTTGGAGATAAAAGGTTTCCCCGGCACCTCCGCACCAAAAACCTCCGCCAGGCCATATACAGCCTCATCCAGATAGGCTTGTGCCGCAGGCTCTTTTTTGTACCACTTGCTGTATACATCGGGACTCTTCAGCCGGAAATCTCCCGACAGGTCAATCACCTTCAGCCCCGCCTCCAGCAGCTGCGGCGCAAGCTTGGCACTTACACCAGAGGGAGTAGCGGTAAAAACCACATCCGCCTTTTCCTTCATCTCCGCTACATCCACACCGTCCAGATTCTCCATCATAATCTGATTCAGATGGGGATATCCGTCGGCAATAGGCACGCCAGAGCTCGAGGAGGAAATTACCGAGGTAATCTCCACGTGGGGGTGCTGCAGCAGCAGCCGGATCAGCTCCACTCCCCCGTATCCGGTAGAACCGACAATGGCAACCCTGCATTTGGTTTGCGTCATTCGAATCCCTTCCTTTCCGCCGTCCAAAAAGATATGTATTATTATACGTTTCATGGTATAAAAATTCAATGCATTTTTCTTGACATTCTCCGGCGGTGTTCAGGTCTCCAGCTTAAATCCCTTGCCCAGCACCTCCCGGGTTTCGCTGATAATAATGAAGGCCGCCGGGTCCACATCCCGGACCAGCTCCTTCAGCCGTGAAACCTCATTCTGGCTGACCACCACCATCAGCACCGTCCGCTCTGCGCCGGTATATCCACCTGCTCCGTTCAGCCGGGTTAAACCCCGGTCCAGGTCATGAAGCACCGCTTCGGCGATAGCCTCTGTCTCCTCGGAGATGATATACGCCACCTTGGCGTAATTGAAGCCCAGTTGCACCACGTCAATAGTTTTGCTGGTTACATACAGACCGATCAGGGCGAACAAGGCTTTTTCCGCATCGAATACCAAACCCGCTGTCAGAATGACCAGCCCGTCCAACATGGCAACGGCAATCCCCAGACTGATTCCGGTAAAACGGTGGAGCAGCTGCGCCGCCAGATCCAGCCCTCCCGTGGAGCCCCGTCCGCGGAACACAATGCCCAACCCCACACCGATTCCGATCCCTCCATAAATCGTCGCCAGCAGCAGATTATCCGTCAGCGGCTCGCCGTTTTGCGTCAACAGTACAAACAGCGGGAGCACAAAGGATCCCACTGCCGTTTTCAGCCCGAATTGCTTGCCCAACAGTGATATTCCCAGCAAAAATTACGGGATGTTCAGCGCCCACTGGACCAGCGCGGGCTGGAAGCCGAACAGCTCCAGGGTGATTACGGAGATTCCTGTCACACCACCGGAGGCCACCTGATTGGGCTTCAGGCAGTAGTTGAAGCTTAGGGCGATAATCAGGGAGCCCAGCAGCAGCAGGCCGTACTCCAGCATATAATGGGCCGCGGTGCCCTTCCGGGGCGAAAAGGATTTTCTTCTGGCGGGAAGCCTTCGTATTCTGGCCGGTTCCTCCTGCGTCCCCTCCTTCCGGTGATGGTTGTCATATTCGTTTGTGGACATGCCTTCCCCTGCCTCCTGTATTCATGCATTCTCGCAAAAAAATCCTACACCGCCCGCCACCCCCTGCCGGTTCGGGTTCGGACTTGATGTAGGATTCTTTTTCCTGACAGCTTGTTAGAGACTGCGACGAAATAAGCTTATGCTTACGAAGTGGCGTTTGCTTTCGCAAACGCTCAAGTACCGCTAATTTGCTGACAAAACTCCCAAAACCGTGGAGATTTTGTCAGCAAAAGCGGGTACTAATTTCCTCCCAGCTCCTTACATATTATCGCTGTCGTTTTTGGTGTTGATTTGGCCCCGCAGATAAGCATCGATCAGAAAATCGATTTCCCCGTCCATCACCGATCCGATATTGCCGGATTCGGCGCCGGTCCGGTGATCCTTGACCATGCTGTAGGGGTGAAATACATAGGAGCGGATTTGGCTGCCCCAGGCAATATCCATCTGTACCCCGCGGATCTCAGCCAGATGCTGCTGCTGCTCCTCGATCTTCTTCTCGTAGAGCTTGGAACGGAGCATGGTCATACAGCGTTCTCTGTTCTGAATCTGGGAGCGTTCCGTCTGGCAGGAAACCACGATGCCTGTAGGCATGTGGGTAATCCGCACCGCGGACTCCGTTTTGTTGATATGCTGTCCGCCGGCACCGCTGGAGCGGTAGGTATCCACATGCAGATCCTCGGGGCGGATTTCAATCTCGATGGAATCGTCAATCTCCGGCATCACATCACAGGAGACAAAGGAGGTATGGCGGCGTCCTGAAGAGTCGAAGGGAGAAATCCGTACCAGCCGGTGGACCCCTTTCTCCGCCTTGAGATAGCCGTAAGCATTGAAGCCCTTGAAGAGAAGGGTGACACTCTTTACACCCGCTTCATCACCGGGAAGATAATCCACAACCTCAACCTTGAAGCCCCGTTTTTCACCCCAGCGGCGGTACATACGCAGAAGCATATCCGCCCAATCCTGGGATTCGGTGCCGCCTGCACCGGGATGAAGCTCCAGGTAGGCGTTCAGCTTATCGTAAGGCTGGTTCAACAGAAGCTGCAGCTCGTATTCATCCAGCTTCTTCATGAGAGCGGCAACACCGGTTCCCAATTCAGCAGCCAAACTGTCGTCCTGCTCTTCCTCCACCAGCTCCCGGGTCAGCTCCAGGTCCTCGTACTGGTTGCTCAGCTCGGTGAATTCCTCCACCACAGCTTTGATGGCATTCAGTTCGCCGATAATCTTCTGCGCCCGGTCATTGTCATCCCAGAAATCGGGAGCCGTCATCTTTTCCTCATAATCCGAAATTTGCTCCTGCTTCAGATCTAAGTCAAAGAGACCCCCTAAGGTTTGTGAGTCGCTCCGCAATCTCGCGGAGGTCTTGCTTTATTTCAGGTTCCAGCATACTGCATACACCTCATTCGGATTTCTATAATGTTCAGCCTGCACCATGGCAGTTCTTGTATTTTTTGCCGCTGCCGCAAGGGCAGAGCTCGTTGCGTCCAACCTTTTCATCACGCCGAGCAGGGGACTTATCTGCAGCAACCTGGCCTTCGGCCACAGCCTGGCGTTCGATATTGGCTTCCACGTGAGCCTTCATAATATAAGTGGAAACTTCCTCTTGGATGGAATCGATCATCTCCTGGAACATCTGGAAGCCTTCCTTTTGGTACTCGCGCAGCGGATCGGTACCGCCATAAGCACGCAGGTGGATACCTTGACGGAGCTGGTCCATGGCGTCGATGTGATCCATCCACTTGGAGTCCACGGCACGCAGCACAACCACCTTCTCAAACTCCCGCATCAGCTCGCCCAGCTGCTCTTCACGGGCATTGTACAGGGGGTCCACCATCCCCTTAAGCTGCTCGACAACTTCTTCCTTTTCCTTGCCCCACAGGTCGTCGCGGGAGATTGTACCTTCCTGCAGGAAGGTGCGGTTGCAGTATTCCACCACTGCCTCCAAATCCCACTCTTCGGGAATCACATCGTCGCCGCAGTGGGCGTCCACAATGCGGTCAATAGTTTCGTTAATCATGCCTACCACTACATCGCGGAGGTTCTCGGATTCAAGGATTTCCTTCCGCTGCTTGTAAATGATGTTCCGCTGCTGGTTCATGACATCGTCATACTGCAGGACGTTGCGCCGTGCGTCGAAGTTATTGCCTTCCACCCGCTTCTGGGCAGATTCGACGGCGCGGGTAATCATCTTGCTCTCGATAGGCATGTCTTCCTCAAAACCAAGCCGGTCCATCATCCCCATGATGTTCTCGGCGCCGAACCGGCGCATGAGTTCATCCTCCATAGACAGATAGAACTGGGAGGAGCCCGGGTCGCCTTGGCGTCCGGAACGGCCCCGCAGCTGGTTATCGATCCGGCGGCTCTCATGGCGCTCCGTACCTATAATATGCAGCCCGCCCAGATCGGCTACTCCCGTTCCGAGCAAAATGTCTGTACCACGGCCAGCCATATTGGTAGAAATAGTAACGGCGCCAGGCTGACCGGCCTTCGCCACGATTTCCGCTTCTTCTTTATGATACTTGGCATTCAACACCTGGTGCTGAACGCCTTTTTTCTTCAGCATGGCCGACAGCTTCTCGGAGTTCTCGATGGAGACCGTACCGACCAGCACCGGTTGTTTGTTCTGGTGGCGCTTGACGATTTCCTCCACCACTGCACGGAACTTGCTGCCTTCGGATTTGTAGACCACGTCCGGCAGATCCTTCCGGATCATCGGCCGGTTGGTGGGCACGACCACAACCTCCAGGCCGTAAATCTTCTTGAATTCCTCTTCCTCGGTCTTCGCCGTACCGGTCATACCGGCAAGCTTGCGGTACATCCGGAAGTAGTTCTGGAAGGTGATGGTAGCCAGGGTCATGCTTTCGTTCTGGATCTTAATGCCTTCCTTGGCTTCGATGGCTTGATGCAACCCGTCGCTGTACCGGCGGCCTACCATGAGGCGTCCGGTGAATTCGTCGACGATAATAACTTCCTCCGACCCGTCCTCATCCACCTGCACCACATAGTCCACGTCGCGCTTCATAATGGCGTGGGCCTTCAGGCCTTGGGTCACATGGTGGTTGATGGTTACATTGGCGTGATCGAAGAGGTTCTCGATATCGAAATAGCTCTCCGCCTTGGCTACACCCGCTTCCGTGAGGGTAACCGACTTCAGCTTCACATCCACATTGTAGTCCAGCTCGTCCTTCAGCGTCATCACAAACCGGTTAGCTGTTACATACAAGTCCGTGGACTTGGAGGCTTGTCCGGAAATAATAAGAGGCGTCCGCGCTTCATCCACCAGAATGGAGTCGACTTCGTCCACAATGGCATAATAAAGGGGCCGCTGCACCATTTGCTCTTTATACAGAACCATGTTGTCCCGCAGGTAATCGAAGCCGAACTCATTGTTCGTCCCGTATGTGATGTCACAGGCATACGCGGCCTGCTTGTCCTCATGGCTCATTTGCGCCAGGTTCAGACCCACAGTCATTCCCAGGAAATTATATATTTTACCCATTTCGTCCCGGCCCACGGTGGCCAGATAATCATTGACCGTTACCAGATGGACACCTTTGCCTGTAAGGGCGTTCAAATACAAGGGCAAGGCGGCGGTTTGGGTTTTGCCTTCACCAGTTTTCATCTCGGAAATACGGCCGCTGTGGAGCACCATACCACCGATCAATTGCACATCAAAGTGGCGTTTGCCCAGCACCCGCTTGGAGGCTTCCCGGACGACAGCAAAAGCATCGGTGAGGACATTGTCCAGTTCTTCCCCTTTGGCCACACGTTCCTTCAGTACCTCGGTCTGCGCACGAAGCTCCTCATCGGACATGGCCTGATATTTCGGTTCAAGGGAGTTGATGATTTCCACGTTCCTCATCATCTTCTTGATTTCTCTCTCGTTGGCGTCGCCAAAAATTTTCTTTACGAGTCCCAGCATGGGCGTACTACCCCTTTCAACATCCATTATCGATGGACACACATACAGAAATTGTAACAGTTTCGTCCCCCGGTAGCAACAGCACATCCTGCCAGCTGCCGGCCAAGCTGCACACATAACTCTTATTATACGCAAGAAATGTCCGGGCGTTTCATTTTCTCTACCGATGTCACCCGCACGCCATATATAAAAGGCCTGACCGGTAACGGCCAAGCCTTGGATAATCAGGTCAAAATGGAATTATTGAGCCGGCTCGATCAAGCCGTACTTGCCATCGGCACGCTTATACACTACATTCACCTGGGACGAGTCCGAGTTGGCAAAAACAAAGAAGGTGTGTCCCACCATGTTCATCTGGAGGATTGCTTCCTCCACATCCATGGGCTTCAGCGTAAACCGCTTCGTCCGGACGACCTCATACTCATCTTCTTCCTCCAACAGATGTACGGGGGTAACCACATCATCCTTAAACAAGTTCTTGTAGCCGGATTCCTGGCGGATCTTGCGATTCACCTTGGTCTTGTGCTTGCGGATCTGGCGCTCCAGTTTGTCTACCACCAGGTCAATGGAGGCATACATGTCGTCGCTCTTCTCCTCCGCACGGAGCAGAACACCAGTCAAGGGAATGGTCACCTCAACGCTCTGCTTCTCCCGGATGACGCTCAACGTTACATTCACTTCAGATGTAGGGGGAGCTTCGAAATACCTTTCGAGCCGGCCGAGCTTTTTCTCCACGTAGTCACGCAATGCTTCCGTAACCTCAATGCGATCGCCTCTGATGCTGAATTTCATGGATAAACTCCTCCTTTCTCTCTCTAGTATATCCTATTCGCCGCCCATCTTCAAAAACCCTTTACATTGGCCAAAACATTTTTATTCCCAGGGTTAGAAGCTTACGAAATTGGGAATACCTGATATCAAACAGAAAAACACCCCGAACGAATCGGGGTGCCTCTCTGCTTATGGGACCATTTATTCAAGCGGTCACCCAGACCGGTTGATTACAGTTTTACCACATTAGCTGCTTGCGGACCGCGTGCGCCTTCAACGATATCAAATTCCACTTCTTGTCCTTCTTCGAGGGTCTTGAAACCTTCGGATTGGATTGCGGAGAAGTGAACGAATACGTCGCCGCCATCTTCGCGTTCGATGAAGCCATAGCCTTTTTCTGCGTTAAACCATTTCACTTTACCTTGCATGCAGAACATTCCCTTCGTGTTCAAGTAGCTGTGAGTCATGCTCACAACCTGATGATATCACCGGATGTAACCGATGTCAATTGAAATGAAGCCCCCCAAAAGCCATTCGACAAAACTAGATATTATTCTCCTCAATTTTCTAAAAATTCCGGTATGCACACGATAAGCACATTCTATGCACTCTATGAAACCTTGTTTTCATTGACTATCCACAAAGTTATGCACATTATCCACAGGCTGGGGATAAATTTGTGCACAGGTTGTGGGGATTTTTTTGTTGCCTTTGTTCGATTCTTGTCTATCTATGCCCCCGTTTGGCTTACCGGCCGCCTCTCTTTACTCCGTAACCGGTCCCTGATCCGCGTCTCTGTTTCTTCAATATATATCACGGTCCTCTTCGCGAATATGCTATGATAGAAATCAGAATAAAGAGACAGGGAGACAGACGTATGGACTTAACTTCAATCGGAACCAGAATCAGAACGCTCCGTATGGGCACTGGTCTTTCGATGAAAGCGCTGGCGGAGAAAATTACGGAACAAACCGGTGTAACCATATCCTCCGGGCAAATCAGCGATTGGGAGAACAGCTACAAGAATCCCTCTGCCCCCGGGTTAATTGCCTTATCCCTGTTCTTCCAGGTTTCCGCCGACTGGCTTCTCAAGGGCAGCGATCTTCCCGAGGACCAAATGGAGCTGATCCGCCTGTTTCACGAGCTGTCCGACCTGGATCAGGCCTTCGTCAAGCGGTACTTCCAGCTTGCTCTGCTGGACAAGGACATCTCACTGCCAACGGGGAAAATTCCCAACAAGCTTTTGCGCCGCTCCAAGGCCCTTTCCTTACAGAAGCTGCCGGCTGTCCGGGAGGACGCCTCTGCATATACCCTGGATGCAGGGCGGATTATTCCCCTGCTTAAGCCGGAGTCTGCCGGTACTGCCGCAGATTGGCTGAAGCATATCCAGGGTTATCTCCATGTTGCAGAGCCCCTGGAGTATTGTTTTGCCATTCCGGTTCCCTCTGGAAAGGACATCCTGGAACAGGAAAACGGCACCGGCATCCATTATGCCATTGTCCAGCCGCAGGAACGGTACGAACACGGCGAACCTGTAGCAGTCCACACCGCATCGGGGATTACAATAGAAGCCTTCGATGACACACTTGGCCTCGCCGTGATCGGCAGGATTATTAATGAAGCAGCTCCTCCTTCAAAATAAACGCCCGCAGCAGCTCCGTATTATTGGCCAGTGCCTTACAAATATGGTGGACACTGTATTCGTCCGCTTTGACCGAAAGCAGCAGATACACCAGCTCCTGCTGGCCAGGACGGTTGTTCAGTCTTAATATGAAATCCCAAGCCTTCTTATGAATGTAAAAGGATCTGCAGCGGGAGACTAGCATTACTTCCTTCTTCCGCTGGTCACCGGCACGGAACCGCTCCAGCTCCTCCCGCCACATCTCCCGCCCTACCCCCATAATATAAGCGCTGACTTCCCCCAGCTTCTCCATTAAACGGGGATGGATGCGGTCTCCCCATGTCCATCCGATTAGCCCCTCCACCTGATCAATATCGTAACCGTGGGACTGACTTTGCTCCAGATCATCCATAATCAGCCCCATCTTCTCCAGGAAAGCATTCCTTCTACCCCCCCTCATAGATTCCGCGCGCCGCTCCAAAACTGCATCCATATCACAGCAGTCCCCTAGCTCCGCCCTCAACAGGTCCACAACCTCGTAATAGGAATATCCCGTCCGCAAGGGCTCCTTCACCCCTGCTACCGTAAGAATAACCCTTCCCAGCATGGAATAGACCGTCTCCGGTATTTCCCGCCGCGGCTCCAGCAATCCGGAAAACCGCCTATGCTCCTTCTGCTCCGGAGCTTCCGGCCACCCCAATTGAAGGACAACCTCAGCGAAAGATGCAGCATCAAAGTTGCAGCCCTTCCGGTCCAGCACACAAATCCGGCAGGCCTCTGCCAAAGGAAAGCCCTGGAGCAGAAACTCTTGCAACACCTTACGGAAACCCATCATCCCCACCGGATGCTCCCGAAACCGGGCAAGATAATAAGAACGAATCACCGAAACGGAAAATTGCCCTCTCATAAACGCGCCCCGCTCCTCATCCGAGTCCACCAGGGACAGCCTCATCCACGCCTCCAACGCGCTTACCTCATTGCGCACCAGCGGACGAATCCGATTCAATAACCGGCTGGCATCACACCGTTCGGAAGCCGTAATCGGTTGCTGCAGGATCGCATTCGCCCACCCCACCGCAGACATCATCTGCTCCCATGTTACGTCCCCCGTCACCACAGCCTTTCCCGGGAAGCGGCTTTCTATTAAACAAGCAATTGCCAACACATACAAATGATACGGATGTCCTTTCGTCTTCCCATCAAAAACCACCACAGCGCCACCCGCATCCGCAGCGGCCGGCTCCAGCCACTCCTCCTCCAGCAAACCGGCCAACACATCCGTTCTACTCCCCCCGCCACGCCGGGACAGCCTACTCCGGTACACTTCCAGACTCCTCACCAGCTCGAAGGATTCCCCAGTCTGCAGCGACACCTCATCCCCGAACACATGCCACCCGACACCATTCCCCGCCTGCTTCAACAGCCGCTCCCTGGAGCGGTCCACATAGGACCACAACACCTTATACGTCTCCTCATCAACCAGCAAATCCAAAAAAGGATACGCCCCCACCAGCAGCAGCGACTCCTCATACACCCGCTCCCACTCAACCGGCTCCATCTCCATCGGCAGAATCTCCAACCGGATGTAACCTCCCATCTCCCAGCCCTCCCCCGATTGCCGAAACAACCACTCCTAAATGAGATTGAAAAAACTTATTTTTGCCTATTATAAACCTATTTAGGAGCGTTGGGCAATGTGTTGGGTGGGGGTGGGAATGAGAAAAACAATATTCACAGAAATGGAAAAGGGCCCATTCCGAGGGTTCGGAAATGGGCTATTTGTTGCTGTCTATTAAGACTTGGATTACAATTGCCCCGTTCCGGGGATTCGTCATCTCATAATTATTGTAGTTTCGTTACTATGAGCTGAAACACTCAGATAGACTGTTACGGGCAATTGCTTAGTTGCTGCCGAAATACCGCGAGCTCCTCATCACCTGGAAGCGCTTGTTCCCATTCGGCCAGCTCCCGAGATGCCTCTGCATAGCGTGAACAATCCAACAGATAGGCAATCCACAGCTTTTTGAAATAAATATACAGATCTGCACTTTCGGCGGCAGCAGAAAGATTCTGCCCCAACAGGAAGTACGACTCAACATCCTCATCTGCGATTTCGAGATTCTCCGATACCGCTATATATTTATCCAGTGCACCTAAAAAATCTTCTTGCAAAATTAATCGAACAACTGGGGAAAACTTATTAGCCAACCCAGCACTAACATTTTGAAGCAACAGGCTTTTCCCCATAAGCTCATAGATTTGTACATCTACTTGTAGGGATTCTGCAGACCGAGGTCGCGTTTGCTTGATATCTATAAGGAGAACAAATCTCTCTTCATCCGGTTTACCCAATAGTCGATATAGATTGACTTGAAATTCTGTCAGTAATGAGTGGTCAGAACCATGGCAATCAAACCAATGATGAAGACCATCTAGAACGTCGGCATAATTTCTTTTCGTGAGGGGTTCGATCAGATCGGGTATGGCTTGGAATAAAAACCTTAGGCCATCTTGCGAAATAATGTTCGATAAATGCGGATAAAGAACGAGAATAATCTCAGCCGCGGGTTGAGATCCTTTCTGAGTTCTGCATACCTGCCCTTCAATCAATCTTCGGACAATTTCCTCATAGAACCTCGTCTCTTCTTCACCATAGCCCCCTGTCCAAGCAATATATCGGCGCATAGAATCACTGGTAAGGAGTGTGTGCAGAGCAGCAAGTTCCTCAGATGCAGGGAGAGGGGCATGCTTCAGGACGTTGTATGTGTCGTTGATACCATCAAAGTATACCGCAAGTAGGAAAACATGGTTTTGGCGAGAGACCGCTCCGCATTTGTCCACCAGAATAGTTCGCATTTGATTATCCAGTACATGGTCACATATGAAGCGAGTAGCATCTAGCTGATAGGACGAAGATGTTGTACTGACATAATAACGGTGTAACGATTCTGCTAAAAGGCCAACACGCTGGGCATTTCGGAAATATTCAGCTGTTCCTCTTGTGTCACCACCGTATATATGCAGAGATGGTGTCCGCTCATTATCAATTTGGCGAATTACGGAAATTCGATAAAGCTTGCCCCACATTGTTCGCATAAACACATGGTAGTCGGGAAAATGCAGACCATATGCCTCGGGGGTATCCAAAATTAGATTCCTTTCCGGCACCCGAGAAGCATACTGATGACCAGTCGATGCACTTATAAAATCATACCCACACGCAGCGATATCCAACTGATACTCCGTCATAAAATTAAGCATATGTTCCAGGAAGTTCGGCTTGTATTCGTCATCCGCATCTAAGAAACAGAGACAATCCGTATCCTGATAGCTATGGATAATCTCCCACCATCCGTTTCCTGGCGCCATCACCCAATTTTGCGAATTGACTAACAGGACAATGCGCTCATCCTTGGCAGCATATTTTCGAATGATGTCGCCAGTGGTGTCCGCGCTGCCATTATCCAACATATACCAGATCCAATTTTGCTCGGTTTGGGCTAGCATACTGAGAATAGTTCGCTCGATTGTTTTCTCAGCGTTATAAGCACAAGTATAGACAATGTTTGCTCTCAAGATGGCTCACCACCAGTTCCAGTCACCCATATCTCATCAAAACGGTTGTTATCTACATAATCTTGCATAAAGCGCAACTGTGTTTCGCATCCGGCGATGGAGTTTTCAGCAATCAACTGGCACATACTGTGCATATAAGAGTAAATGGACGACTCTACGGCCTCAGCGATTTCGGGCGCGCGCTCCAAAAGATAGTAAGCCCGTGTCTGATACATGGTCAGGTATTCATCAAGCAATTTTGGTGTTATCCTCCTGTTATGAATAAAAACTGTCATATTGGAGGTGTGCTTCCTGAAGGCATACATCGGACGGTTCCATACCACCAACCGCCTCGCCCTTTCAAATACCTTATAGATGATATGGATGTCGTCTACAAGTACCTGATGCGGAAAAGCCATTCCCTCCCATAGTTCACGCCGAAACAGCTTGGTCGGCGGCGCGACATTATAGATCCGCCGTTGAAGCAACTCCCGTAACCCTTGCAGCCGATCCAGGACAATCCTTTCCTCGCCAATGAAATACGGCTCCAACCGATCCCCGAAGTCGTTATAACTCCCGCACATGGCAATATCCACATCATCTTCATGTACAAGCCGCGCAAGGAAAGACAGCATATCCGGATAGCAGTAGTCATCATCGTCCACAAACGTCACATATTCACCGGATGCTGCAGAAAGCCCTTGGTTGCGTCCATGGGAGGCGCCCATGTTGTGGGGAATGGTAATCAGCTTGATTCGACTGTCTGCTTCCACATAAGCCTGGCAAATAGGAGCAGTACCGTCTGTCGAGCCGTTGTTGACTAAAACCAACTCGTAATCTACAAAGCTCTGGCTCCGTAAGGAGTCCAGCATTAAAGACAAGAACCGCATGCGGTTGTAGGTCACTAAGATTACACTGATTAACGGCATGGCTACTCCTTCAATACTCAAATTCAACCACAAAGATGCGAGTTTCATGAATACCGAGAGAAATGAACTGCTGTTTCAAAGCCCACCGGACGTTGGCGTACATAGATGCAATTACAACGGCTATGGGTTTATGAACCTTGGACACCGCTGAGGGGAGCCAAATGGGGGTACCACCCAGCATCGTACCTGCCTTCTTTTCATCGTTGTCCAGAAAAGCGGAAATCTGGATTCCATATGCCTCGAATATAGTCTTCATATGCTCACCCACATTCCCGGTTGGAGCAAGATATATATATCCATCCGTCAGACTTGCAACAATTTTGTCGATCGTATGTCTGGCTGTTGCCCATGAATGACCAAGAACAGTGTTTGGTTCACCGCTTTGACGCAGGGCTAGTATAGGGTAACGTATGCGGTCCGGCCAATTATTGCCGCCTTGTTCAGGTAAATTTCTTACCGAATCTTTGATCTTAGCCACGCACTTTTGCAGCTCCTCCCCATCCAATACACTCAGTGTAGCATGAAGGGAGTAGTGCCACGCATCCATAATGCTCAGGATGTAGTCACGCTTACGCCTCGATAATCCTTCCACCAGCAAAAGCTCTTCATGCGTAATCAATGTTAGGCAGATCGCAGAAGCTTGTTCTGCCGCGGACGTTCTGGATACAGACGACCTACGCAACCTATAACGATACATTGGCTTGTCTATATAATATATCGAATCTGCCAGCATCAAGGCTTGATTATTAAGAGTGACGTCATAGTGAAGGGGCGCTGATCGGGTGACTACACCATTTGTACGCGTGGGATCGTAAAATACTTCCTGTCGGCGCACGAGTATTTCACGGCTACAAATCAGCCGCCACATTGTCAAGTGCAGCGGTAGATGACCCACTAGATAGGTAAGGGCTGACTCCATGCTGCCATTATTGATGAGATCAGGAGAATAGGGGGCATCCACATAGTTAAGTGTCCCCTCATCCGAAAACGTCTCAAATTGACCGAATAAGACATCAGGCGCCTTCTCTCGCAGAGCATCCGCAATAACTCGATATATCCCCGGCGAAAGCAAATCATCGCCATCAACTGCCTGAACATACGTCCCAGATGCAGCATGAAGGCCATACAAAACAGCACGGCCCCCTAGTGGCTCACCATCCAGCTCAAAATAACGGATGCGTTCATGGAGCCCCGCATAGTACCGGCATATCGCTCTGCTCCCATCCTCGGAGTTGTTATCCACCAGCACAATCTCATAGTCGTCAAAGGGCTGTGCCAGGATACTGTCCAGACACTCGCCGATATAACGCTCCAGGTTATACACACTTACAACAAAACTGATCAGTGGCCGTATGCTCATGCCCGTTGTTCCTCCACTTACTCATATCGCATACAACACGGTCTCCCATTCGTAAAGGGAATGATGCCGTAAGTACAATCGGTATTCTTCATTCAATGAAAGGATGTAAGAGGGAATCTCTAGAATATCCTCCGGCTTGTGATAGACGCATATAGCAAGGCGCGGTTTATCACGCCGGATGATGCCGCTAGCGCCGTGCAGGGCGTTGAGTTCAGCACCTTCAATATCCATCTTGAGGAATGTCACCTTGTTTTCTGAATCCACTACATCGTCCAGCCGTATTGTTTCAATCTTTAATGCGCCATCCGCTGCAATACCAGCACCACCGTTGTGGTTATCTTCTCCGAAGTGAAGCGTTTCGGCAGTATTCCATAGGCCTTTATTTTGAATGGTCACATGATCAACCCGGTGTTCGCGTAAGGTGTTCATTGTTACGGCAAAGGATTCTGTATGGGGCTCAAAGCCGTAGATATGTTTATAGCCCATCTTGCCTGTAAATTCCCGAAAGGCTAGAATGGTATGGCCGTCAAAGCATCCGGCATCAATGAATACTTCATTAGGCAAAGGCTTCATAATGTCTTCAGGGAAATATTGACGAATATAGTCAAACGATATTGTATCTACAGAATCAAACATAAAAAATAATGCATCCTCTGGGATAGAGCGCTCTAAAAGAGCCCGGCGGATTTCGTGCTGATATGCTGCATACAAAGTGGTAATCAGAACCGCTGCATCCCCGCGTAACATCAGGGCCTCATCCATAGATATGATTTGACGTCCACCGTATGTCTCCCCATGTTTGTAGGTATCGCAAATTGCCTTTATAGGAACCTCTAAGAATTCCATATAGTTTACGCAATAAGACAGCATAGCTCCTGCACCGTATAGAATAACGCCCCTGGTGCGCATATTTTCGTTTTTTGCGAAATCAAAAGCATCAGGATAAGCCGGGGTATCAGGCCTGCGGATTCTTTCCACATCCCGTCGCAGTTGTTTGTATTTGATTATACTGTCCTCACTGGTAAGCAGTAGTCTACGGTGCAGTTCTCGTTGGTTCCCGGTTTTGTAATATTCATAACGCCAGTCAAAGATATCACGGGATTCCTCGTCCATGAGGCGTTTGCGAATGTCTTCTGCGTTTACTTCCAGCATATTCATTGATGATGCCTCCATTCGCTGTTGTTGTTTCCTAACGGAAATGGTACAAGATCTACTACGTAGATGATAACATCAGAAAAATGTTTTTTTACATCCTTTCCACTATCAGAAGCCATCATATCCACTTTTCCGCATTATTTAAGAACTGTAAATAACGTTCCACTCCAACTCGTGTATCCACTCTTGGTACATAGCCCAAAATCGATCTGATCTTACTTAAATCAGGACAACGCCGCTGTGGGTTATCTGTGTTGTAGTGTCTATCTGTATGCTCGCGGAAGAGAATGTCCCCAGAATACCCGAATAGGGATCTCCCGGCAGAACGATACAGTTTGGCCAGTTCCAGCACCGTCATCTCTTCTGCATCGTTTCCGATATTAAAAATATCATATTGTGCATACAGTGCACACTTCAGCGATGCCAAAGTCGTATCCGAAGCGTAAGAGAAAGTCCGAGTTGCTCTTCCGTCACTGTACAAAACAATTGGTTCGTTGTGTAACACATTCAAGGCGAAATCTGCTGGAGCACGTTTATCATTTGTCCGCAGGCCGGGCCCAAAGCTATTGAATGGCCGTAACACTGTAACTGGAAACCCTATCTGATGGTGGAAATTGTAACATAGAGTCTCTGCATATCGCTTGGACTCATCGTAGCAGGCCCGCGGGCCAACTGGATTTACGTGGCCCCAATAACTCTCAGGCGTAGGTACCATACAGGGGTCAGGGTCTCCATATATTTCACTCGTGGAATAGAACAATAAATTGAAAATACTCCGTTCCTTATAAAAATCCAACAGACGCCTTAGCCCGATAACGTCGGCATCCATCGTTTCAATGGGATGGAGCCTATAGTAGACTGGCGATGCAAGTGAGGCCATATGGAAAATCAGATCTGCATCAGCGGCAAAGGAGAAATCCACAAAGGTCACATCCCCCTCACGCACAAAAAACAAAGGATTTTTTTCGATCTCCTGTACCCATTCCGGTTTACCAAACACATAGTTATCTAAAGCATATACCCGCTTAACGCCCAATTCCTGCCCATATCGCGCCAGAAATTGAGTCAGCATAAACCCGAGTGAGCCTGCGAAGCCTGTTATGAATACGGTTTTGCCAGACAGCGTCCAACGTTCATTCTCTGTCAACCCGTCCATTATTAGGCACAAATCCTCGGCCAAAATCCGGTTATTCATTTGCTCACGCCTTTCCTAGAAAATAACGGCAATCAATAAACCGTGTCTCCGGAAATTCTTTGTTAATACTCCCAAACTCCGCCCACGCCGTAACGAGCGCAACGGTGTCGCAAGCTTCGCACACTTCTCGTGCCGATGCAGCGTAGTAAATGGGCAATCGGTGCATCCTCCGAAATTCTTCCGTGGCAATGGGGTCGTACACATAGAGGTCATCGTATCCTGCCTTGATCAGCGCAGAGATAATCTTCGCAGCTGGACTGTCCCGGACATCGTCTGAGCCCGGCTTAAAGGAAAGTCCGAGTATACCAATTTTGCTGTCCTTGCTGTTCACAGCACGCGCTATCTTCTCCGCTGTCCTCTCCGGCATTTCTTCGTTCAAGGAGATGACGCCATTCAATATACGGGGCTCAATGCCCTTGTTTTGTGCGACAGCTGCAAGCGCTGCAGTATCTTTTGGCAGGCAATATCCACCATACCCACAACCAGGATAGATGTAGCTATTGATTCCCGCTCCCGCTAATCGCTTGTCCTCATGCAAAATATGGAAAGCCCGCGCGGTGTCGATGGATCCAACCGCATCGGCAAGCAAAGACATTTCGTTCGAATAACTGATCATGGTCGCCAGAAGGGAGTTAGATAAATACTTGATAAACTCCGCCGTATTTGGCTCTACAAGATGAACCGGGGCATGAAACGGGGCATATAGTTGCAAGAGCACGTCTTCAGCCGCATCGTCGGACACCCCGCAAACAACTCTGTCAGGATGCATAAAGTCCTCCCAGCACATGCCTTCGCGCAAAAACTCCGGGTTAACCGCTACAGGGTTTTTTAAGCCTTTCGTCCGTACATATGGGGTAATCTGTTCCGTTACCGTTCCCGGTGGCACAGTAGACTTCACAATCAATACACATTGATCAGGAATACTTTCACTTACACTGTCAATGCAAGCCAATAAAGATGTCAAGTCCGCACTCCCATTAGGAAGACCCGGTGTTCCGACACAGACAAAACAGACATCTGATGCTTCAACTGCCTCCAATGCACTGTCCGCCACCAAAAAGGTTTTACCGATATGACGAGCCAGCGCTTCATCCAACCCCGGTTCAAAAAAAGGCAAATGTCCTCTAGAAATCTCAGCACAGCGTTGTGTATTCGTGTCATAGCCCCGTACCTCAAAGCCCTTATCTGCAAATCCAAGGGCAGTGGTCAACCCGACAAATCCTAAACCAAACACGGCAACCTTCATGCCCATATCCTCCATCTTGCACTGCCACTCGCCCATGCAGCTTCCAGTTCGCCTTTATCTCGCTGCGTGTCCATACAACGCCAAAATCCATGATGCTGATACACCCCAAGCTTTCCGTCTGCACTTAACCGCTCCAACGGCGTCCGTTCGAACACTGTTGAATCGTCATCAATGTAGTCGAACACTTCAGGCTCGGCCACCATGAACCCACCGTTAATCCATGCGCTGTCTTCTGTTGCCTTTTCACGGAAACCGATGATCGATCCGTCGCGATTATTGATGTCGAGTACTCCAAAGCGCCCTCCTGGCTGAATCGCCGTTAATGTGACCGTTTTACCTGACTGCTCATGCGTCTCGAGCAATTTGGGAATATTCACATCGCTCACGCCGTCGCCATACGTAAGCATAAACCGCTCATTGCCGATATACTGCTGGATACGTTTGATTCGCCCACCGGTTTGGGTATACAGCCCCGTATCGACTACTGTGATCTTCCATGGTTCGGCAACATTGTTATGGACAACCATCTTGTTTTCAGCCGAAAAGTCAAACGTCACGTCCGAACGGTGAAGATAATAATCGGCAAAATATTCTTTTATAATATACCCCTTATACCCGCAGCAGATGACGAATTCATGAAAACCGTAATGGGAATACCCCTTGAGGATATGCCATAAAATCGGTGCATCGCCGATTTCGATCATGGGTTTGGGACGTAGATGGCTTTCTTCGCTGATACGAGTGCCGAATCCACCCGCTAAGATGACAACTTTCATGGTCCACCTCTCCATATTAAGAGCCATAACGAAACACGTTCCCGCTTTTGTTGAAAGTAAATTGTGTGTGTTTAACTTTTGTCAGCGAATGAGCGGATGTTATTTCATAGCAGTCTCTAATTTTTAAAGTGATGATTCTGTCTAAAACCCGGTTTAGCTCACAATTGATCTTATCCGAACCGATAAAATGTTTATCGGCTATTTGAAAGGAATCTTGCAGTTCTTTTCATGCCATATTCTTTTCTGGAGGAAGAAGTACTCATGGAAACTTTGATCTCGCTCTGCATGATCGTGAAGGATGAAGAACAGTGCCTGACTCGTTGCCTGGACAGTGTGAAAGACATTGTAGATGAGATCATTATCGTGGATACTGGATCGACGGACAAAACGGTTAAGATTGCCGAATCCTATACAGAGCATGTCTACCATTTTAAATGGGTCAATGACTTCGCCGCGGCGCGGAACGCTTCAATTGAACGCGCATCCAGCACGTGGATTCTCGTTTTAGATGCAGATGAGTATCTGGAACCGGAAGACGGGCTTAAGTTTCGGGCGTTCCTTCAAAGCCTCCCACCCACCAGCCATACCATATACAGCCTACCGATAATCAGTCTCCTCGGTGCAACCCATAATGCAAGTGTGAACGAAATTCCCGTAGATCGAGCATTCCCCAATCATATGGGCATTCATTATCATCGTCCCATACACGAACAACTTGTATCCTCGGAGAGAATTGCGCTGAAGAGTGTTGCCACCCCCTACCGCATCCTTCATTCCGGCTACACAGAAGAGACCCTGACTGCCAAAAATAAACACGAGCGGAATCTTTCCATCTTCAGACAGTTAAAGGACAAGCAAGGGCAATATAACGCTTATGATCATCTAATGATTGGAAATCAGTATTTGATGATGAAAGAGTACGATCATGCATCGTCTCATCTGGAGAAAGCGTTGGAAAGAAAGCATGAGTTAGGGAGAGGCTCTTCACATATCCTATTCTCACTTTTGCAATTATACCTCAACACCCAACGCTATGTTGATGCTTTGATCTTTATGGATAAGTATATGCCGGATTATGAGTCCTACCCAGACATCCAGGCGATTCGTGGAGTCCTATATTATCACCTTGGATTCTACCGCGAGGCGAAAGAAACGTTTTTGCACTCTCTTTACATGGGTGAAGAAGCAGCACATGCTGGGAAGCCTCATTACATTATAATGCCCCTCTCAGGGGTAAAGCTTTCGCTGCATTATCTATCCAGCCTCTTCGAGAAGGAGAAAGACTTCGGTCAAGCCATATCTTACTTGACCAAACTATACCACTCATTCCCGGAAGCAACTTTCTTGTCCCGTCTCATTCAACTGTTAGCCTTGTATGATGACGCTGCATCTATATCGTCATTCCTGAGTAAATTGCTCAATCTGAAGGACCCCGTGATCATTCCCCTCCTGTGCAAAATCTCTATTCTTCAGGGTCATTTAGAATTGTCACAGCATTACCAACAATTATTGCCTAATTCCTCAATACTTACCCTTGCTGAAAAGCTGCGTTTCTCTTTACTCGTGCAGGATCAAGTCAGCTTCCAACAATACTGGGAATCAGGCACAGAAGATGAGCAGCAAGACTCGCAAGTGATCTACCACCTGGTATTGGCAGCCGTTTCTTGGAACCAACCGTCTTGGCTAAAATGGTTGTCCCCTCCACAGGATATGGACAGCCTCTCGTTTGTAAAGTGGGCAGAGCAGTTGTTGGCTGATGGGATGAAAGAAGAATCTGAAACCGACCGAAATCAGGCATTCAGTCTCTTAAGTGGGTTGTACACCATTCATCATCTAGATCGCTTTGATAAGATTCTGGAGTCGGTTTGTTCCGACTTCGTGCTGAACCGGGTTGCCAATCTGCTCTATACTCTGCACCAGGATGAAGCTGCTATGCAATGCTATAATTACCTAAGTGAGAACGATCAGTTGGATTACCATAGCTGCTTGAACCTCTCTGACATCTTCTTGAAGTTGAAAGATGTGGATACGGCATCTCATTTTCTGGAACAAGCCATCCGGTTGAACCCTCAGGAGCGGACGCTATACGTTAGGTTTTGCTCCATTTGTCCTGATCCATCTCGTCTGGATAAAATGAAGCAACAACTTTTTCAGCTTGACCCCCACTACCAGAAGCTTCTACATTTAATGGCTCTGTAGAACAAAGAGAAGAGGCTGTTCCCCGCTACCATCCTGGGGGAACAACCTCTTTTTTATTTCTTTTCATCGAACAGGAAGCCTTCTTCAAAACTCGGCATATCATAGACCCTGCGCTGCCGCTTGGCTGCCTCTATCGCGAGCAGCCCCTCCTTCGCCTCCAGTTTATAAGCCGCCATCCGCTCCAAAATAACCGTATCATACGAGAGGATCTCTCGAATGCTCTCTTTCAGCATTTCGGAGAGTGGATGGTCATTTTCTTTCACTTGATCAACTAATCGCTGACGAAGCTCTACCAGCTCCTCATACTCCTCATACCGCCGACCCGGTTGATGCTTGCTAAGACGAATAACCTCATTCAGAACCTCCCGTACCAGATTATCCATGTTGATCCCCTGCCTGATCCGTTTGCACCCTTGCTGCCTTTGCCCAGCTCTCCCGAAGCTCCATCAAATACCCCAGTACCTCGTTAGCTGACGCTGCCTTTTTATAGGTGTTGGACTGAATCAACTGATACAACATATATTCGTACACCTGCATCAGGTTATTTGAGATCGGATAATCAAAGTTCAACGAAGCGATTAACTCATGAATGATGGCCTGCGCCTTCTGCAGATTATGATTGGCTTTCTCATAATTCCGGCTTTCAATCCCCTCAATACCTGCCTTGGTAAACCGGATAGCACCGTCATAAAGCATGACAAGCAATTGTCCCGGTGGAGCTGACTGAACAGAGGATTGCTGGTACTTCTGATAGGGATTGCCGATCATTTTCTCACTCCTTACATGATTTCAGGTAATCTCTGCATAGCCTTCCGGTACCCCATGTCTGCTGCCTTCCGGTAACAGTGCAGAGCGTCCTTTTGCCGTCCAAGAACCTCGTAATAATTGCCCAGGTTATACCAAGCGGCATAAGAACCCGTACCAATTACACCGTCGTACCCGCTATCCTCACCAATCTCCAAACAGCGTAGGTAGGCTGCTTCAATACGCGGCAGGTATGGCAAGTACGTGTCAGGGTCGGACAAAATGAGATCCAAGTAGAAAACGCCACACACAAAATGGTAATCCGGGAAACCAGCTAGTCGATCGGCGTAGGCATCCAAAACCTCCATAGCTGTGGATAACCTCTTAATCCTGATCAGCATATACACATAATCCACGATCATGCTGGGTGCATATGGCTCTATTCCCTGCAGAAGCTCATACGACTGGGAATAGCAACGCAAACTCGCCTCCCACTCATGCTTTCCCTCGTACTCCTTACCCAATTGATAAAGGTAGTACGGGTCGGCCGGGGCATCACGGATTTCCGCCAACAAAAGCGGGATATTGCGCCCTGATTTATCCGTTCCTAAGTATCCGTCATGCCGGACAGTAATTGGGATGGGCATACGAGGATAAAGAGCATCCACCTGTTCATGGATCCGTCCTTTATATCCAACTCCAGTGGGAAGAAGGCGGGTAATGTGTCCACGAACCTCATTTTCCTCACCTTCCACCACCGTCTCACTGATGATCTGTATCCTGCCTAGCTGTCTTGGGTTATTCATAAACTGCCGAATAAATTGAGGCTCGAAGTCCGTCAAATATTCATCGGCGTCCAGCACAAGGTTCCAATCGGATGTAGACAGGGACAACGCGTAGTTGCGCGCCGCTGCAAAATCATCATCCCACACAAAATCGAACACGGGAATTCCATGACCAAGCACAATCTCTTTTGTCCGATCTGTCGACCCCGTATCGACTACGATGATTTCATCCACATAAGCTGCCGCGCTTGCTAGACACCGGCCAATGCATCTTTCTTCATTGCGTACAATGAGTACAAGTGCAAGAGTCGGCATTAGCTGCTGAACAAGGCTGAGGATTGGGAATTATAGCGATTCATCGCCGTCTCCATTGCCGTGAACTGCTTATAATATTGTTCTTCCTTCCTCGCCATCAGCTGCACCATGTCCGTGATCCTGTTGTCCAGAAGCCGCAGCTCTTCACCCATTATACTATCTGGCTTGAGTGGTGCACTCTTGTCCGTCACATAGGAGGAAGTCCCCACCTTCTTGGACAGACTATCCACCGCATTACTCAACACAGTGGACAGTCGGTTGAACAGGCCATTATCAGGGAGAATAGCCTTCTTCTTCTCAATCGGATCTGTCTCTGAGGTTTGCTGGGTGAAAAGTGCCATCACTTTATCAGGGTCAGACTCAATCGCCGCGCGCAGCTTCGCCTCATCCTGAATAACCAACTTTCCTCGCTGAGTCCAATCTCCCGTTCCGATTCCGAAGGCAAATAAGTTCTCCTTCTGCCCGTTCACTGTCACATCCGTCATGGCGGCAAGCCGCATGTCGCTCAACATGGAAGTCATAGTACTGTCGCGACGGAGCAGTCCACTCTTTGCTTTCTCCTCCCACAGCTCGATTTCTTTGTCCTTCATATCTTCCTTCTGCTCGGAGGTAAGTGGAGTGTACTTGCGGAATTTCTCTTCATTAAGCTTCCCGTTCACCGCTTCTAGTAACCCGTTGTAATCAGTGATGAACGACTTAATGGTGTCGAAAATTTTATCCGTATCTGTCCCTATGTTAATAGTGCTGATCGATCCCGGCGCAGCCGCATTCAATGTGAATTCCACACCATTCTCGGTGAAGGTGTTGCTCGCACGCGTGGTCTCAATCCCGTTAATCACAACCTTGGCATCATCGCCATCTGTCCCTGTCAACCCGAATTTGGTCAGAAGTGCTCCTGCATCGGCAGTCACGGACAACGATCCTTCTCCAGTAGTTTTGGAAGTAATCGAGAGTTTTCCCGTTTCACTGTCCAGGAAAGCATTCACATTCGCAACACTCTTGTTGATAGTTTCTACTAGAGAAGCCAGGGAGTCATTCTCATTCACTGTAATTGTCGTCTCTGGAGCATCCCCATTTTTGATCGTGAAAGAGAGACTACCACTTCCTGTATAGCCCAACTGCCCCTTAAGCTCCGCCAGGGTCTTGCTAGTATCCACTTTACCGACTCCGCCGCTGTCGCTACTTTTGAGTACCGCAGCTGTAGCCAGTGATGTAACCTCGATGCTCATGCTTCCTGTCACAGCATTAGGATTGGCCTTGGCCGATACCGCTGTCGTATTACCTGTGACAGTGGCCTTCTTAGCGCTGATAGCGGTGGACATGCTGTAGTTCATTAGTTTGTTATTGCGGAAATCGACGATCTTCAAGTTCAAATCACGATATTGCTCCCGCTGCCACTCTATCGTGGTCTTCTTCTGATTCAGTTTATCCAGAGGAACCCGCTGCGCCTTCATCAGTTTCTTGACCATCTCATCAATGTCCAGTCCGGACGAAAACCCGGAAATTCTCATATTTGCCACGTCTTACACCTCCTTATACTTTCTCGTCGATCAGAATACCTGCAAACTCCATCATTTTCACTACGAGGTCAAGAGTCTTCTCCGGTGGAATCTCACGAATCAGCTCCCCCGTCTCCTTGTTGAACACCTTGACCATAATAGCATGAGTTCCTTCATGCACCCTCATCTCGAAAGACGTTGTTGGCCCCTCTAAAGCCTTAATCGCCCGATCTATCGCCTTGACCAACTGCCCCTCGCCAACCGATACACGCACACCTTGTACCTCTAACGTCCGAACAGCTTCGCCGCTTCTTGCCAGTCTTAACATATCAGGCGATGAAGGTGCTGACGATGCCACCGGTTTCAGATCAGACGCATAACTTTGTGCTGCCGGTCTTCCATTACCAACAGGTTGAATACTCATTAACTCACCTCCGAACAAAAAAAGTATACTTCTTATATCGGCAGATCAATGCTGTCTTTATAGAGAAAAAAGACTCTGGGCTCCCCAGAGTCTTCCGAAAATTATCGTTTTTCTTAACGGAGCAGAGACAGTACGCCTTGCGGAGCCTGGTTCGCTTGTGCCAGCATCGCTTGGGAGGATTGGAGCAAAATTTGGTTCTTGGACAGCTCCACCATTTCCTTGGCCATGTCAGTATCGCGAATCCGGGATTCTGCTGCTGTCAGGTTCTCAACAGTGGTACCCAGGTTGTTAGAAGTGTACTCCAGACGGTTTTGAAGCGCACCCAGCTTAGCACGTTGGGTAGATACGGCTTCGATTGCTGTTTCGACATCAGACAATGTAGAGGCAGAAGTCAGCCCAGCGAAGCTTGTTGTTGTAATGGCGGCGATGGCAATATCTTGGGAGCTATCATTGGACCGCACAGTGACTCCACCTGTAATGTTAATACCATTGAACTTGGTATCGGTCATAATGCTTCCAATTTGCGTGCCAAGTGCTTGAAGCTCCTCGGAGATGTTAGTCTTATCATTGGTAGTGTACGTGCCGGTTGCCTTCTGCACATTCAGTTCCTTCATCCGGGTCAGCATGGCACTGACTTCGTTCATTGCTCCTTCAGCAGTTTGTACGAAGGAAATACCGTCTTGAACGTTACGTTGAGCCATTTCCAGACCGCGAATTTGTCCGCGCATTTTCTCGGATACAGCCAAACCTGCAGCGTCGTCGCCTGCACGGTTGATGCGAAGACCGGAAGACAGCTTTTCCATGTTTTTGCCTGTGGCAACATTGTTCAGACCCATGTTGCGGTGGTTGTTCAGTGCTGTGATGTTGTGGTTAATACGCATGATAAAATTCCTCCTTGAGTTGGTTGCATGTCCACATCCATGTGGATTGATTAATTGCCAGTTCAGATCGGCCGCCCTGAACTGTCATGATATATATATCGGCATGATTCGCCATTTCTTTATAGCCGATTACAGATTCTTTTTGAATTTTTTCAACTCATCCGACAGATGGAGGAGATTAACTGGCTGGCTTGCGGCGTCCCGATTCATCTCTTTAACGGAAACCAGCAGTTCCTTTCTTAGGATTGGCACTTGTCTGGGTGCAGTGATCCCTAGCTTCACTGTATCCCCTTCCGTCTCCAGGATGGTAATCTCAATCTCGTCGTGGATGATGACGGACTGACCTTTCTTGCGGGAAAGAACCAGCATCAGCTCTCCTCCTCCTGTCCATCGGTATCAGCAAGCAGTGGATGCCGCGTTAAATACTCTGTATTCGTGAGGATCACTTGCTTACCCTGTCCGCTTCCCATATGAATCACAACAGGTGCTACCAAGTTTACCATTGCTGTAGCAAGATCGTCTCGGACATTAACTACAACTAACACCATGATGTCGGCAGGCGACTGGATTTGAAGCTCTGTTATAGCACGCTCCGGAAGCTGGAACTCATACGATGGATAGAACACAAACGGATCGGCCAGAATGAAAGCCAAATCCTCATCCTCCACAGATTGCAAACGGCATAGAGGTGAACCTTCTTCCAGAAATTCCAGCATGAATTGGTGCCTCTCCTCGAAGCCGGGTAGCCCTTCACGAAATGTAATGGTCATACTGTCTTTCATTTATACTCCCCCAACCTTTTGATAAAAGTACAGAAGCTACAGGCAACCCATGGGATGCCTATAGCTGCTTACACTCTCATATTAATCACAGGCGGCGTTATTGTCAGTGACGGGTACTGTTCCATATAGATCCGCACATATCCGCGATGATACTGAATCTCTGGTTTGTGAACCTGCACATCCACCTGCACCGAACCTTCCTCTACCTGCATGTTGATCTCATGAGGTGTATAGGAGAAGGAGATATTTGCAGGAGATGCATGCCCGTAGATTTGCAAGTCTGGCGCACCCTCAATAAATTCATCTAGCGCCATGTCGGGCATCGGATTCACCCGGTTGCGCAGGTCTCCCATCCTGTTTCCCTTCTCCACCATATGGATCAGATTCTGCCGTGCAACCTCCTGGTATTGGGCATAGAGCCGGGACCAGAAAGCCTCCTGCTTGCCTCCGGTCAGCGCATTGTTGGTCAAGGTTTGATCAATCTTTAATTCCCCCGGACGATTCTCAGCAGTAACCCGGGCGGGAGTGGATTTTATCACCATATCAGGTTGTGGTCTGCGGATCTCGTATTGCCCTAACTGTGATTCAATCCCGATTCTTCCCCTCTGCGATTGAATCGATAACTGTGGAACCATGCTCCTCCCCTCCTAGAACATGATTATCTCAGGAAATCCACCAATGTCGGCATAATAATCTTCGCCCCGACAGATAATGATGCCTGGTACACATTCTCGTTTACCTTGGCTTTTATAATCAGTTCTTCAATGTCGGCATCCTCAGTTTTGGACTGCAGACTTTCTAAGTTATAACTTAAGTCACCCAGCCGTTGCTGAATTAATTCCACACGATTGGCTCTGGCTCCAACCTCAGCTCTTTGATTGAGGATCTTATCCATTCTGGACTCCAAATGGGGCAGTTGATCCTTTACCCCATCATAATTTCCGGACTTCAAATTTGCAATTAGTTGATCTGCAACATGGAAAATATTATCGTCCTCATTCTTAGGTGCAGTCACTCCAGTAGGAGGATATCCGAACACTTCACTCCCTTTGACATTTACGCTAAGCTGGACTCCTGTATTGACAACATAATTAATGTCCCCCAAATCCGTCACAACCGTTTTAGGGTCAACTGATGAATCGTAAGGGGCACTGTCTGTGAACTGGCCATTAAAAACATATTTTCCGTTAAACTGGCTATTGGAG
Source organism: Paenibacillus mesotrionivorans (assembly GCF_046098205.1). Taxonomy (NCBI): domain Bacteria; kingdom Bacillati; phylum Bacillota; class Bacilli; order Caryophanales; family Paenibacillaceae; genus Paenibacillus; species Paenibacillus mesotrionivorans. Next base: position 100,091 of record NZ_JBJURJ010000014.1, read on the forward strand.
ATATCTAGCAATTGATCCTTAAGCTGCCCAATTTCGCTGGCAATATTGTCAAGAGCAGTTTGTGGATTGGTTCCTGTTGAACCAGTAACGGACAATTCCTTCATCCGTTTCAGAACATCTCCAACTTGGGATAACATTGTATCATTAAACTCAAGCCAAGATCCTGCAGAATCTACATTGCTCTGGTATTTCTCATTAATCGACAAATCGCTCCGGTAACGCAAGGCATACGTAATACCAACCGGGTCATCAGAAGGTCGGTTTATAAGGCGCCCTGTTGACATCTGTTCTTGAAGACCTTGCATATTGCGAAGGTTCGTATTAATGTTCCGCAGCAATTGATTGGAAATCGAATTTTGAGTCACTCGTCCAAGCATAACCCACACACTCCCTAACTCAGGCTGCTATGCCTGCTTATCTTCCGACTACACCCATTCCATTGATAATCTTGTCCAACATCTCATCAACCGACGTCATCACTCTAGCTGCTGCATTATAGGCATGCTGATACTTAATCATGCTGGTCATTTCTTCATCAATTGATACACCACTTACCGATTGGCGTCTGGAATCGACCTGATCGACAACCATTTTGGAGTTGTTGGTCTGCCGTTTCGCAGCATCCGTCTGCACACCCAATTGGCCCACAATAGAACGGAAGAAGTCATTCACGGTACCGTTTAAGGTCAATTCTCCATTCGATATGGAAGCGAAGCTGACCTTGGTGTCCACCAGTTGAGCAATTCCCAAGGCAAGATCTTTATTTCCCTTGACTACCTTTTCAGTGGTCCCATCCATATAAGTTCTCATCGAAGAAGCAATATAAGAAGCATCCTCCAAAATTTTGCTGTTTACTTGGAAAGAGCTTGCCGTAATCGTTCCGCCGTCTTTGGAGACGAAGAAATTGTCACCGGCAGTGACTGCTCCATCAACCAGTGTATATCCCAGCTTGTGCAGGCCATTCAGACCGGCCACTTTTACTGTTAGGTCCGAGGCCAGAGTTCTGGAGGCTACAGTTCCTGTATATGTTGTGGTGCCCAGCGTAGTTCCTTCAGGAATAACAGAACCGGAGGGAATGGTTATTGTAATTTCTCCGTTGGCCATTGCGTTAGCCAGATGATCCAGCTGCTTCGTATAATCCGTAACAAAAACATCACGCGAAACAATCATGCCATACACTTCTCCACCATTTAACGTTCCGGAGGAGTAAGCATCCTGTAAGGAATCCACTGTGACTGGAGTCGCAACATTCCCGTTAACCAAACTGACTGTTCCCATCGAAACCTGATAACCTTGAGGGCCTTCTACCGCTGTCACATTGACAACTTTAGAAAGCTGGTCCACTAATAAATCCCTTTGGTCACGTAAATCATTCGCATTATCTCCTAGTCCTTCAATACGAACTATTTGGCTGTTTAAATTAGAGATTGTGCTGATCGTTGTATTAATCTGAGACACCTTAACTTGTATGTTTTCAGTGATGTCCGTACTCAAATCACTTAATTGCTTGCTTGCTTGATTGAAAGCATCTGTTAAAGATTGAGCAGTTTCTTTTACCAATTTACGTGCTGTAATATCTTCAGGAGATTCGCTCAGGTCATGCCACGCTTTATAAAAATTATCTACCACTGTCCGAATACCGGCATCCGATGGTTCATTCATGATGGTTTCCAGTTTTTCTAGGGTGTCCAACTGAATAGACCAGTTACCATGCGTTTTATTTTCGTTCCGGTATTGAGCGTCAAGGAAACCCTCCCTGATGCGGTTGATGGAGCTGTACTCCACACCTGTCCCCAACTGTCCGGGCGCATTGGAACGCATAAGCCCCACAGCTTCCATCGGCCTCGAGGCGGTCATGTTTACAGTCTGCCGCGAGTAGCCTTCCGTATTGGCGTTGGCAATGTTATGCCCTACCGTGCTTAATGCAGTCTGCTGGGTGAACAGGCTCCGTTTGGCCGTTTCCAGACTATGAAAAGTGGATCTCATGTTTAGTTCTCCTCTCGGCCCTTTACGCCCTGGAATCAAAGAAGCCGCTTCGTTTACTGTACCCGGCAGATTGCTGCTGTGGGTTCTGGTATACAGCCTCGTCCTCTGCGCCTACCAGCAAATTTAATGAATAATCGATAAACGCCAGGGACTGCTTTGCCAGTTCCTGATTGAGCTTATTCGCCGCCTTTAAACTCTCCAACACCTCAAGCAGCTGTGCTTGGGCTTCGATAAGCGCCTGTTTTTCGCCTGCCTTCACAATGATCCGGGTCAGGTCACTTACGGTAATGGCGGGATTGGGACGGTATCCCTTGCCCACCAGATATCGGTCTGCTTCGAACACACGCTTCTCTTCCAGTTCGCTCACGCGCTTTACGAGCTTGGATTCCTTATTGACCAGACCATTCAGTTGATCCACCTGGTTGTGTATGATGGCTTCCTTCTTCTGGGAGGCCAATTCGAGAAGCTGCTGATGGAGCCCCGTCATTTCCTGCATGATATCAACGATTTCCTGGATGGCCAAGGGAATTCAACCTCGTTTCGTTTGCTATTTCAAATACGGCCAAAGCTTCTCGGCCACTTGTTTGGCGTCCACGTGATAGGTTCCGGTGGATACGGCTTTCTTCAGCTCATCGAGCTTTTCGGAGTTGCGGACGCTGCCTAAGAGCTCCTTGGCTTCTGTCGAGATCTGCACCTCATCCTTCCGGGATGCTCTCGAAGCGGCAGAGGCTTGGCTGCCTGCTGCGGTTTTCCTGTACGGATTCACATTTCCCACGCGGGAAGGTTCGTTTATTTTCATTATCCTCACCTCATTGTCAGGTCAAATAAAAGAGCCGATAATCGTATATCCCTATTATCGGCTGAAACCTCGGCATTATTTAGTTGATTATCAAAACCGGTCCTTCTGCAGGCGGTCCTTGATATTATAGCTGACGCTTTCGGACTGTTTATGTTTCATGGAATCCCGGCGCTGCTCGTCTTCCTTGGCATGCTGCATATCCCGGGTGATCTTCTTGCGGCAATCCTGACAGATATGCCCTTCCTTGATCGGTGCACCACAGGATTCGCAAGGGTAGAACATGTTGGGCATATTTAAAATGGAGATGCGCCCTTCGCGGATAAACTTCACAATCTGGCGGAACGGGATCTCGGTTTCATCGCTTAACTGCTGAATGGTGCAGCCTCGATTATCTCTTAAATATTTGGCGGCAACCTCGTACATCTTATCAATTTCCTTAACGCATGCAGGGCAGACATCATGAATATTATTCTTGGCATAAAGTCGGCCGCAGCGGCTGCAATTATCTACGTTCAACCCCATTGAAGGCACCTCTTTCCCGGCTTCCTGTCCATCTAGCATACGATATTTTGGGAACCCCGACAATAGTCAATATCATTACCTCGCCCAGCATAAACCATAGACTCTGGCCTGGGGCAAGCTTTCGCATAAGGCTTCTGCGCACTGGGTCAAGGTGCTCCCTGTGGTATAGACATCATCCACGATGAGAATCCGAAGCTTTCTCCGCCGAGCTGCACGCTGAAGCTTGACGGCACGTCCGGGAATAACGGCAAATGCACCCCGCATATTTGCCATCCGCTCTTCACGGGACATTTTACTTTGTTTGCCCGTATGCCGCTGCCGTGTCAGGAGAGAAGCAACTGGAAGACCTATCTGCTCGCCCAAAATAACAGCCATTTGCTCTGCCTGGTTAAACCCTCTCTCTGCCAACCGCTCCGCACTGACCGGCACGAAGGTAATACAGTCGAAGCCCCGCTTATCAATGGTAGGGTCCAGCATATACAGACGGTAAGCATGCACCAGCATACGCCCGAGCAGCACCCGCAGCCTCTCGTTGCCACGGTATTTGTAAGCAGCCAGAAGCTCCCGCATGGCATCATCGTACCTTACGGCACTACGGTTCATTACCAGAGTACGTGGCCCCAGCCGAAGGCAATCGGGGCAGGTCTCTCCCCGTCCGCACACCGGGCATTCCACCTCCCGGATCCAGGGAATGGCCTGAAAGCAGGAGTCGCATACCCGAAGCGGATTCCAGCCGGCATACTGCCTAGCTTGTGCGCAGGAACTGCATACGCGCGTTGGGGGAGCGATAAGGCGGGCCGTATTCTGAATGAGCCATCGATGGAGAGTCTTCATATGCATGCTCCGCAATCCTCTCATAGATCCTTACCCCCTCCGCTGCTTCCCTCCAGCAGATATCCCTTACTTGCCGCCAGTCGGTTCATGTGCCGGATTTGATCAATCGCCCGCAGTTGGGAGGCCGTCCATTCCTTGGACCCAAAGAACACTCTGCCTGCCGGATCATCCTTGCTCCGCCCTGACCTCCCAGCCATCTGCACCAATGAGGCCTCGTCAAACAAAGCGGCATCCGCACCCAAAATAAACACATCGGATTTCGGCACCGTTACCCCCCGCTCCAGAATGGTAGTGGTCACCAGCAGCGAAAATGCCCGGTTCCGGAAGCCCTGCACTGCTTCACGGCGGTGCTCATCCTTGGAGGAGGTGCCATTTACCGCATAATCGGGAAATGTCTTGCCTAACAGACGTACCAGCTCCTCCACCCATGCAATCCGGGGAACAAACACAAACACCTGTGCACCCCGACGCAGTGAGTCAGCCAAAGCCTCCCTCAGCTTCCCGGGAATCTGACCCCGCTTCAACATTTGATCCACCTGTGGTAAAGCCAGACGGCGAGGGACAGGCAGAGGGTGCCTGTGATACCGCACCGGAACCCGGACGTTGGGGAGGGTCCCTCTGGCAGCATCCTTTTGCATAGCAGCAGGAGGGGTTGCAGACAGCAGCACATACCTGCCCGACCGTTTGCAGATCTCCTCTGCCGCGTGGATAAGCATAGGATTATTGTGATAGGGGTACGCATCCAGCTCATCGATAATCACTAAATCAAAAGCTTGATAAAAGCGCATCAGTTGATGGGTAGTGGCTAACGTCACCTGTCCCTTGCTCCAGCGTTCCTCGCTGCCACCGTATAACGAAACCACGGAACACTCCGGGAAAGCCTTTCTTAACCGGGGGGCCAGCTCCAGAACCACATCCTTGCGCGGGGTAGCGATCAGCACCTGACGGTGATGCGCCAGCTCATGCTCAATCATGGGAAAAATCATTTCAGTTTTCCCGGCACCTGTCACAGCCCAGATCAGGAACCGGGGTAAGGGGCCCGGCTTTAGGGATTGCTCAGATTGCCCGGATAGCGGTGGTTCTTCTACCATAGAAGCCCGGAGAAATTGTACACCCGCTCCAGCAGCCTCTCTTTGGGCAGGGCTCAGTCCCCAGCGCTCCCAATCCGGCTCCTTTACGGTTAGGCATCTGTTTTGCCACACCGCAGTCAGGTCCTGATTCCCGCTCTGCTCCACAATCGGCTTCCCCCGGATTAATACACTACACTGCCTGATCCGTCCCATGGTCAGACACTCCTCGCAGTATGCGCAGCGTCCCCCGCATTCCTTACATCCCGACCAGTTTATCCCCTGCCGGTGACCCGGGGTATCCTGTTCAGTAGCTGCTGCCACCCCTTTGCGGGCTGCCGAAGGCTCCTCCGCACTGCTGGCAATGCCTAAAAAACGCTGTACAACCTGCGGAATGTACCGCAGCATTGTAAGCTCCGCCCCCACATCCCGAATGCCCTCCGTACCGCATCTGCGGCATTTTGTATGGCGGACAGCACCTGTCCAGCTTCTGCGTATACTCCAGACCATACCCGGCGCCAATTCCAGTACACCCAGGCACACGCCGGCCTGCACATACCGCTTCCAGTCCGACTGCCATTCGGCTAAACCGGCATTTTCCATCAGCCCTTCAAGCTCTTCCGGCAATAAAGAACGCCCCGCCAGAATGCGGATCAACTGATCCAGCACCCTATCATTAAGCGGAGCGCGACTGCTTGTCGATGCTAGTGTATGCAAAGGCCAACGTACCATTTGGATCCGGGCAATATGCTCCCGATTCATTCCTGCCTCCCGGCAGCCAATCACGAATTCCCTCCATATATCCGGCGGATGTAAGCTCTTGGCGCCACATTCCCGCTGCAGCCTGGCAGCCAGATGAACAGCTTGTCCCAGGGAAACCTCCGGCCTGAACCGGACAGCTTCGGTACAGGCACCAAACAAAGCGGGCAGCGTAGCCACATCCGTTTCGAAGTCCAACGTCACTCTCCATTGCCAAAAGCCCCGGTTATTGCGGATCCCATACAATTCGGCCTTCATCAGAAAACACTCCACCTCTCCATTAATCTTGCAAAAAAAGAGGAGTGCTTCTCCATGGTCAATGCCAACACGGGGGCTTACAACTGCCTTGCGGGAGCCCTTCTGTAAGCGGTTACCCCCACAAAACAGCCAACCCCTCACCGTTTCCCCCATGAGGAATCCGGTGAATCACAATAGGGTCATTAGGATGATCGGCCAGATACGCTTCCACACTGGAATCCAATATCCGGATCACGCCGGCTTCTTTCCCGGCTGCCAGCCTCCGGACAATGGCCAGGGTATCGTCCTCTGAGCCTTCATCGGAGACTGCAATATGAATTTTCCTGCCTCTCAGTCTGGAGACAAACAACAGTGAGCGCAGATACCATTCCACCTGAAGCTCATTATTGCGCGTAATCAGCAAAAAAGTCGTGCCTGTCACTCCGCCGCGCCGCTGCTTTATTGCATAGGCCGCATGAAGAATGGCTGCAGCCAAACCGTACGCTCCGAAAATCGCGAATAATCCCCAGATCACAGGCAGTCCCTCCTTTAGGCTTTTCTATGAAGAAAAGCCGGCGTCCTCATAAGCCAACACGATTCCCTCTCAGGAACAGTATATGCTCATGCGGCGCCCAGAGTTCCTACAACGTGACCCAACCATTCTTAATCGCGACAATAACAGCTTGGGTTCTGTCATCCACTTCCATTTTTTGCAGGATGCTGCTTACATGATTTTTCACTGTTTTTTCACTTATGTAAAGAATCTCACCGATTGCCTTATTGCTTTTACCTTCCGCCATGAGACGCAGCACTTCCGCTTCCCGGCGGGTCAACGGGCTGTTGGGCGTATGTATGTACTTGACCCCGGCTTCCCGCACACCGGCATCCGCCGCGGCTACACCGGCATCATTCAGGTATGTCATTCTGCGGAGCTGGTTGATCAGCTTGCCCGTTACCTTGGGATGGATATAGGAATGCCCGGCCACGACAGAACGGATGGCATTCAAAAGCGCCTCCGCCTCCATGTCCTTTAAGAGGTATCCCGTAGCCCCCTTGCGCAGGGTTTCGAATACATAGCTTTCATCATCATGGATGGACAGGATGATGACCTTGATTTCCGGGAAGAAATCCCGGAGCTTCTCGGTAGCGGCCACGCCATTTTCCACCGGCATATTGATATCCATCAATACGATATCCGGGCGCAGCACGTTGCACAGCTCCAGCACTTGGATGCCGTCGCCGCACTCCCCGATCACCTCAAGATCATTTTCCATATTGATGATGCGCTTCACTCCCTCCCGAAACAACTGATGGTCGTCTGCCAGGATGAGCTTGATTTTGCGGTTAGAAGTGGTTGCCTTGTCCATGCATGTGCCTCCTTATTGAATTCATCTTGCTTGGTATATGGAGCATCAGACAGGTCACCGACATCATCATCCCCATATGTTTGTATGAAACGGCCCACAAGGGGCCTATTCCAATCTTCCGTCCTCCGGAGAGCCGATGGGGATCAGCATAGATATCTTCGTTCCTGCCCCCAGCTGGGAATCAATGTCCAGCCGCCCCTCCAATAGCTCCACCCGCTCCTGCATGCCGATCATGCCGAAGTTGATGCCCTTGCCCAGCTTTGCTTCTACAAAGCCCACGTCAAAGCCGGTGCCATTATCCTGCACGGTGATTTTCACCATCTTGGCCTGGAAGGTCAAATCCAGTGTCACATAGGATGCGTTGGCATGCTTGTACACATTGGAGAAGGCCTCCTGCACCAGCCGGTAGATGGCCACCTCCATTCCCGAAGGCAGCCGGCATTCACGGCCATACAGCTCAAACTTCGTGCGGATTTTGGTCTTATCCTCATAGTCCTGAATAAACTTGCGCAGAGTCGGAACCAGCCCCAGATCATCCAGAGCCATCGGCCGCAGGTTAAAAATAATTTTGCGGACCTCCTCCAAACCACTGCGCAGCTGGCCCTTCAGGTCACGGAGCTCCTCCTTGACGGAGTCGATTTCCTGACGGTTCAGCATCCGTTCTGTGATTTCCGTACGCAGCACCACATTGGCCATGGTTTGCGCCAACCCGTCATGAATTTCCCGGGCAATGCGCTTGCGTTCATCCTCTTGGGCCAAAATAATCTTCAAGCCCAGAAGCTGGCGGTTTTTGGCGGATTCCAGAATCCGGGTTACCTGATTCAAGTCACCGGTCAGGTACTCCAGCACTACATTCATCTGGGAAACCAGAGATTCCGCTCTCTCCACTTGCTTATCGACATTTTTGATCCGTTTTTGCAGCTCATCCCGCTTTTGCTTCAGATAATTTTCCTTTTCCCTAGCCAGGGTCAGCTGAAGCTGCATGCTGGTGGCAGCTTCATACGAAATCCGGATGTCATTTTCCGTAAACTTCTGAAAATCCCGGCTTACCTCCGTAAGCCGGACTCTCGCACGTTTATAAGACAGCTCCAGCTTGTCCACTTGATCGATCGTGCCGGATACATCCGCCAATACGGACTGAAGCTCTTTATTGAGTGATTCGCGTTCGGCCCGGGCACTCTCACAGATTTCATAGATTTGGTACTTACTGTCTTCCATGACGGTTATGGCATTTTTTATAACGCGATCAATGGCATCTACCTGCTGCAAGCGGACCGTTCTCCTTCTTTGTAAGCGAATAAAGTTACATCTATTTCTTTATAGTATCATAATTCGCCACTTTTTTAGTGATATTGAAGAACTATTTTCATTACTCCAGTACGACTTTCCGGGTATTTTGATCCCAGGTGACCTTCCATCCCAGGTACTCTGTAAGAACGCGGAGTGGAACCATTGTCCGCTCATTCTTCAATTCAGCGGCTACCTCCGCCGTTTTCCGCGATCCATCCGCCAGGTAATCCTTTTGGCCCAGCTGGAACACCATCATATTTTGCCCGCGGATAATGGTCACCTTGTTTTGTGTGCCGTCCCATTCCACCGCACCCCCAAGAGCTTCTGTCACAAAACGCAAGGGCACCAGTGTATTGCCGTCCACGATATACGGCTCCTGGTCGATGGTTTGGCTCTGCCCGTTCACCTGGACATTGCGCTTATCGATGGTCAGGGTAACCTGATTGCGGGGAAGCGGAGCCGCTGCGTTCTTGTATTGGAAACGGATCGTATCAAAATCAATGGCTCCAGTCAGATTACGCTCATCCTGGCCGTCCTCTACACTGGCCACATAAATCCGAGTCAGAGTAACGGGGTAGGTCATGTGATGGCTGGTCAAATCAGCCGTGATGGTTTTCCAGCCCTTCCAATTGATATTCTTGGCCAAATCTACCCGGTTAATGTCTCCATCCCCATCAATAAATTCGGCACGGAGCCAGTTGAGGCTTTCATCACCGTTTACCTCTAATTGAATCGCTTGGGGCTCACCCGGTATGGACGCAGTTTTATTAGCCAACACGGCGTATGCCGCCTTTGTGCCGCTGCCCTTGGTAAAGTCATACTCCAGATGTCCGAAATATCCGTTCTGGTAAGATTGCTTGGCAGACAGCTTGGCCACACCGGTTACGCCATCCGTGGATTCGAAGGATAAAGGATAAGTCAGCTTCTCAAAATCGGCAAAAATCTTGGTTTCCCCTACGGAAAGAGCAGTCATGGTTTTGTAGCCGTCATATGTGCCGATCAAAAGGCCGCCTTGCGGATCTTGAAGCTGCTGTACCTTCAGCCCTTCATCCGTTACGGTTCCCTGGAAGCCTCTCATCTCCCACGTGAGCAGCGAGGGGGACAGTGTCCGTGTAGCACCGGTTTTCGTAGTGGCCGTCACCTTCAGGCCTACCGTCTCTCCAGCACGCATTACCGGCGGATTAGCAGTTACCTTCAAGCTGGACAGTTCCTCGCTGCCTACCACCTGGATTTGGCGGCTCTCCTTGGCTTGATCTGCTTGTACGGTTAAGGTTGCAGTGCCTTTTTTGGCAGCTGTAAAGGTATTATCGGCGCTTTGCACAAGCTCCGGTGTGACGCTCCATTGGGGCTTGATCTCCCCGGATGCCACCGGGTTGTAGAACTCATCGTATCCCTTCAGGGTATACGTTGCCTTCTCGCCTACCAGCAGGACCTCAGGCCCCTCCACCTTCAGCCCCTTTACTTGGCCCTTAGGCGCCAGAGAATATACGCCCAGACCGTTGACCACCTTCCGTTGGGAACCGGTCTCCAGGCTGTTTACCACTTGCAATCCGTTTTCGCCCAAAGGACGAGCCACCATCTGGGTGGAGCCGCCTCCGTCCAGATTCATGCCCTTCCACACCCCGATCTGGATCATCAGCTGCTGCAGCTCCGGGATCGTAACCCCTTTGCTCTCTCCGCTCAGGTCCGCTGTCACCAGATACACATACCGTTGATCCTGGGAATACCCTACGGCTGTCCGGGATCTGGCGGCATAACCGCTCACATCGTTAATGCTGCGTGAGAAATACGAGGGTTTGCCTTCATCTACCAGAATGGTATGACCGCCGATCATCATCTGGAATTGCTTATAGTCTACCTGAATATTGCGGTCTGCCGGATACACATTGTATTCCGCATGGATCGGGTCCCCCACCTTCACATGCTCCCGGATAAAATCCGCGGCTTTGCCGGAGGAACGCAGAATGTATCCGTCTGCGGGAGCAATTTGCTGGATGACGCCATTGGTTGCACTCGTGGCGATTTCCTTCACCACATTATTGACAACCAGAACCTCCAGCGGTCCTGTTACCCCGTCGTTAGCCCGGCTGATCTGCGCCCAGGCGCTCGTATACATGTAAAGCCCGTCAATCATACTGTGAACGCCGCTGGGCTCGTACCAATAGGCCGTTTTATTGATGCCGCCAAGGGTGTAGGATGCTCCGTCCTTAGCGATAATTTTCGATTCTGTATCCAAGGTGAACAGCTCCACCATGGGTTTGCGGTCCTTGGTAATGCCGAAGGTGTAGAAACCCGGCAAATAAGGCGGTGTCGCTATCAACTGGCCGTTGGTAATCTGCGGACCTACAGGAACTCCTTCATATTGGGTGTTATAGTAATCTCCGTTTACACCGCCGACTGCTCCCGTTTCAGAGGCCATACCCAGCACCGTTTGCTTTTTGGTAAACTGGCCGCCGGTGCCTGTCATTACATCCAGCTTTACATACGGATTCTGCAGGTCCACCTGAATGACCTTGGCTTGCACGGAAACAGGCTTGCCGCTCCGTTCGGTGCTCCATATGTAATTTTTAAGGATAGCGCCTGAGGTGAGAATGTCTTCGCCTTGCAGCTGCAGCTTAGACTCGGCATGCGCCGTGGAAACGTGGGTATAAGAGATGACGGGAAGGGCTACCGCCAGTGCTAACGAGGCTTTGCACAACCGGGGAATTCTGCTGCCAATCCAGGCACCGGCCTGGCTTGCTTTTTGATAAAGGGACATTAACCAGTTAGGCTTTGGGGACGTGCTGGTCCTGTTGTTATTGTATTGCACGTGGAAAATACTCCTCTCCGTTTTGTAGCTTTTTTAGTTTTCTATACCTATAGACCGCTTGACCTCCCGAAAAGTTACGGTTAAAAAAAGAAAAAGCCGCGGCGGTTTGCGCCACGGCTCTTATTACGCGATTGCAGAATGTCGTACTTATTGGCCCAAAGCCTCTTTACGGAGCAGCTCAGCCTTGTCAGTGCGTTCCCAAGGCAGATCCACATCCGTACGGCCAAAATGCCCGTATGCCGCTGTCTGGCGGTAAATAGGCTGGCGCAGACCCAGTTCCTTGATAATACCAGCCGGACGCAAATCAAAGTTCTTATAAATCAGCTCAACCAGCTTTTCGTTGCTAACCTTTCCAGTTCCATAGGTATCTACGCTGACAGAAACAGGGCGGGCAACACCAATTGCATAAGCTAACTGAATTTCAACCTTCTCTGCCAAGCCGGCTGCAACAATGTTTTTAGCCACGTAACGGGCTGCGTAAGCAGCGGAACGGTCCACCTTGGTGGGATCCTTGCCGGAGAATGCGCCGCCGCCGTGACGTGCATATCCGCCGTATGTATCCACAATGATCTTCCGGCCGGTCAAGCCGGCATCGCCTTGGGGGCCGCCAATGACAAAACGCCCGGTCGGATTAATAAAGAACTTCGTCGCTTCATCCAGGAATTGCTCCGGCACAACAGGCTTAATGACATGTTCCTTGATATCCCGTTGGATTTGCTCCAGTGTAATATCCTCTGCATGTTGTGTGGATACAACAATAGCATCAACCCGGACAGGCTTGTCGTTTTCGTATTCCACCGTCACTTGGGTTTTGCCGTCCGGACGCAGGTAAGGCAGAGTTCCATTTTTGCGTACCTCGGACAGCCGTCTGGCCAGTTGATGAGACAGCGAGATCGGAAGCGGCATCAGTTCGGGGGTTTCGTTAACTGCAAAGCCGAACATCAAGCCTTGGTCACCAGCACCTAAGGCTTCAATTTCCTCATCAGTCATAGTGCCTTCTCTGGCTTCCAGCGCCTTGTTTACACCCATGGCGATGTCTGCAGATTGCTCGTTTAGCGAGGTCAGTACCGCACAGGTTTGGTAATCAAAGCCGAACTTGGCCCTGGTGTAGCCGATTTCCTTAATCGTATTGCGCGCAATAGCCGAAATGTCCACATAGTCCGCGCGGCTCGTAATTTCGCCAATAATCAGCACAAGACCGGTAGCGACAGAAACCTCACAGGCTACCCGCGCATTGGGGTCGGCGGCCAGAAAAGCATCCAGCACCGAATCGGATATTTGGTCACATATTTTGTCCGGATGTCCTTCAGTCACGGACTCCGACGTGAATAAATGTCTTGAAGTCGTCATTTCAATCTCGACCTCCCTAATAATGATCATATTGAATCAGGCCACATGATAAAAAAATCCCCTAACAAGGCGCTCGTGGTCCGAGTAGCCGCGCTTAGGGGATCAGCTCATCTCTACCGCTCCCTGCTTTGATCCGCGCACTCATACGAAGACGACTTGCGGGCGCAAAGCATGGGTTATGCCGCTCCCAAAAGGAGGTGTGGCTGTGGATAACCTTCATTTTCTAAATATACTGGATTCAATAATGACTGTCAATTCAAGCATTTGGATTATATATCAAATATCGTATAGGAGCCTGTCCAATTGGGCAGATTATACAGTAGCCGCTTTTTAGCTATTACTCCAAGGAAAATAAGGTTTCTTCAGCTTTTTGAATCAGCCGTTTGGTAATGTTTCCTCCAACGTAGCCTGTATCCCGGGATGCAATATGGCCCCAGTAGTCTTCTTTGATGGAACCGGCGGGAACAGCACCCAATTCAGTTGCAAATTCCGTATCGGCTCCAAAAGACTGGAGCGCCTGTTTACCAACAGGCAAACCCAACTCGGCTGCAATTTCATATTTCATCATATCCAGAGCGGCTTTGCACTCCGGAACCACCTTCTGATTGCTGCTTTTCGCCATGTGAGTCATCTCCTTTGGTTTTTGGTCTACCCCTAGTATGGCTCCTTCAGGGATCAGCAACCGGATAAGATGATTCCAGCACGGGTAAAAGCTCTCAGTTATTCCGAACAGAAGGGTTCCGAGATATAAGGAAAACCCCCAACTGACCAAAAATAAGATGGAGGATTTTCATTGTTTCTGCCGATTATTGCAAAACCGTTCCGTCCGCATTTTGTATGGAATACCCGCCGCGGACCATGACATAAATCGCCGCTTCACTTTTCACCGCCGGTTTAATGCCACGCCCATCCCGGGGGAAAATAAGCAGATGATTCAACTCAACAGCTGTTCCTGCAGCCAGGTCCTTGCCGGAGGTCACATCCGGGATACCGTCCCCGTCCGTACTGACCGCCACCGTTTTACCCGTCCGGACGATGACTTCCGTACCTGCCTTCGCAAACAGAGTCTGTCCACTTTGAAGCTGGACCACCTTCAGCTCAACTTCAGCACCACCCGTAGAAACCGGAGGAGTAGGAGCAGGTGTCGGCGTTGCCGCCGCACCACTTTGTTTGCCAAGCTCCTTAGCCACCAATTCAGCCAATTGCTGGTCCAGATAACTCTTCGTTATCAACGGATCACTAACCGTCCCCGTCGGAGCCGAAGCCCCATCCGCTTTCGACTCCAACGTTACACTGCCCACCCATACGCCTATACAAAGGGCCATAAACACAATGATCCATTTCTGCTTGCGCAATACCGTAACTCCCTTCAAGCTGCTTTTAATTCATTATTCATAGTCTTCGTACCAATTGAATTCTTGACTTGCCAAAAGGCGCTTAAAGTTATTTTCTCCACCTTCTACCTGCATTATATCATAGACATTAATTGTATATTTTCTAAGCTTATATATATTTGTCAATAGGTTGTCCTGCACTTCACTTATTTTTGTGTTTTGACTACCTAACGAAAGGGCTGTACCCCCCTTTTCCAAATCATACATCTTTGACATTTTAATGCCACCAGCCGGATCGACTAACTCGATTTCAATTTTATGTGTAACAGGATCAGTCGCTTGCAGCAAGTCCTTAGTTAATTGATAGTTAAATCCGAAATTAACCTGTTCTTCTTTGTAATCAATAGTGGTTTTTAATTTATTCATGCTTAATGCGTAAGATCCTACTTTGATTTTACTAAGATTCTTTTGAGGTGAATTGGTTACAGTAGGCAAGCCAAAGGTAACAGCATTCACATACGCATCTGCTTTTGTTTCTCCCTCAACCAGTTTGCCTTCTGCTACAGCTCTGCCCATTATAAGACTACTGCCTTCCAGCTTATACGATTCCGGTACCACAGTATAAAAATAAAGATTGGCCTTCCCATTAGGCGGAACCTTCCCTTTACTGGTAACATTCGTAGCAGCGACTGTTACGCCGTCAGCCATCTTAAAATACCCTACTAGACTGCTCAAGGCTAACTGACGTTTCTCCAGGTTCTTCACTTCTACCTGAGTCACGTAAATACTTTCGTTTTCACTCGAATAACGTTGTACATCGTTTATTGTATAAGCAACCTGATCCATCAAATTACTATTAGTGGTATAAGAGTCCCCAACAGCAACAGTGGGACTATCCGTTTTCGCGGTATTCACTGCAAGCTCTGAAATATCCGTCGATGAAAGCTTTTCTCCCTCTTTGTTTATTTCTTGTAGAATTACTTTTAATTGATCGATGTCGTATGTGTACGGAATTTTCCCCATAACCTGCAAATTCATGCTTTGGCCAGGCTTAAGAGCAATCATCTTATCCATTCTAACATTCTGGGAATCAACTCTAACAGAATCATCGATCATCAAATAACTGGCCAGTTCCGGTACAGGCAAAGAATCATTGCTGCGATTAGTCACTGTGACATCAATGACAGCAATATCCTTATCCTCCCATGGAATCCGGTAAAACTGATTAACGACAGCTCCGTATGTACCCTTATCCGTCATAAACAACTGCTCTTCGGTTTCATTTTGAGGCTCTGCTTTTTTCTCAAGCAACTCATAATAAGCCAAAGCGGTAGTCACAGTGGAGTTATTTATTGCTTCTGATTTTGTAATAACTAACTGAGCGCCATCCAAAGAAACCTCAGAGGGAACTGTGCCAGTGAGTGCCCCTTCCTTTTCTTCGAGAGGTTGAATAAGAGCATCTTTGGTCAAAACAGTTGCTTTAAGAGGGTATAATAAACCATTTGAGGTTTTCAGCTTAAACTGCAACTCCGGTAATACAAGTGGTTGAATATCATTGTTTTTCAAGAAGAACTTCAGACTTATTTGATTAGCCTTCTCCCTTTTGGTGACCCGCATATTTTCTGCTCTAGAGACCGTTTTGATCTGATTGAGCCAAACGGTTCTGGACTGGCCAGCCTTTGTTTCTAAAGTAAAATCTTCAGGAACTTGAAGGTTTCCCAACGCACGCTCATACCCAGCTACACTAAAATCCCATTGGATCAAATTAAAACGTAAATCGGCTAAGGAAACATCTTTTCCAATATTGGCATAAAAGCTAAAGCTTTCTGTCGAAAGTGCAGGAACCTTATTTTTATCTTTATCATTGGATAACAAGTTTACACTGTAGGACTGGCCCCCTGTAGATTGAAGCCGGACCCAGTAATTAATAAACTCCATATCCGTATATCCATTGTTAAAAAAGGTTAAGGTAAACGTAACCCGGTTGTTCTTACCATCAGGGTATATACTAATATCGCTTAAGGCTACGGATTGGGTAGCATTCATCTTAACAGTATCGATTAGGGGGATATCCCCTTGCGTAGCCGACTGTTCAATCCCTCCAGCCGCGGTAACCCCATCAGCATAAATATACGATGCGGTCATTGGTCCGGACGCCACCATTAAAGCAATCATTAGGGAACTGATTCGTTTTGTTTTCGTAAACCGTTTCATCCTACTCCTCCTGGCCTTTTCGTTTTCCATTATATCCTATTGGACGCTACAAGGAGCGGAATAGTTGCACAAAAGAAAAAAAAAGAAGATCCCGAAGGATCTTCTTTTAGGTAAATAACTTACGGAGTAACAGTAGTTCTTACCAAGGTTTGAGCGGACTTCGCATTGGGAGCTACAGCCTTGATCACAAACTCTGTAACTTCAGCACCGATTGTAACATTGCCATCATTATCAATCAATACTTTACCGTCATTTCCAACAGCACCGGTTTTAGCCTTCACATTTTCAACTACATAGTTAACGCCGATCATCTTCTTGTAAGTGAGGACGTTACCTTCTTTGTACTCATAACCATAGTTGTCCACTACCTTAATGTTTTTCATCAAGGTATGTGCAGCAACAGCAGCAGGAGTAACACCAGTCACATTGGCATCTGCGCTGATAGTAGCTACTTCAATAAGATCAGCTTTAACAGTCAAGCTAACGGATGCATCTTGAGTAGTACCGTCTGCTTTCTTGAAGAAGACAAGGGCAGTTGCAGTACCGGCTTTATTACCTACGATATAACCATTATTACCACTATACACAGCCTTAGCTACAGTTGCGTTGGAGCTAGTAATATCAACAACACGATCACCAGGAATAGCAACCTTGTCGCCAGCCTTATCCTTTGCAGTTACGCTAATCTTACGAGCATACAGATTTCCTACGATGTCTGCATCAGTGGAAGTGGTAGTCAAACCTGTATTTCTGTTATCAAGAGCAGCGTACAGATCCTTGACAGTATCTACACTATAAGTCAGGTCTACAGGAGCAATCAGTTGTACGGAGTTTTCAACCTTGCTGATCAAGGAAGGTGTAGATTTAGTGTTGTCATACAACTCCATAGTCAATTTAGCTGTACCATAGTTAGTAGTATCAACACCAGTCAGGTTCAATTCCTTTTTGTTGAAATCACCGAACTGAGTTGCATTGAACAGGTAAGTTGCTCCACCATCGGAGGTTCTTCCGTCAATAGCAGCGTTATTATTGGTAAAGGTAGCATAAGTAGAACCACTTACAGTCAGTTTTACAGAATAAGCAGAAGCAGCAACCTTAGAAGTGTTTACAGAGCCAAGAGTTTCACCGTGTTGATCTCTAATAAACCACTTAACAGTAGCCTTACCACCAGCAATTGCCTTAGTAGCAGGAGCACTACCGTCCATGGCAATAGAAGCAGGTTTACGAGCTTCTTGTACAGGGAAGCTAGTTTGAACATTAGACTGAACAGTTGCAGTGTATACACCAAAGTTAATGAATACTACACCGCGGTTAGAAGCTTCAATGCTGTTCAGCATAATCTTACCTTTATGTTCACCAACTTGAACAATTGCATCATTACCGTTGTTGGCAGAATCATAAGCAGCGCCAGAGATGGAGATTGTAAAGCGCTTGTTCTTAGCATTGTCAGCAATTTCTTGTTGAGACAGCTTGTTGCCTTGAGCATCATATGCAACTACCGGGATGTATTTAGCGCCGTCGCCTTCAGCCAATACGCCGGAGAAGGAACCAAACTCAACCTTAGTAGCAACCTTAGTGGACTCAGTCTTGATTGTTACATTGGCACTGGAAGCACCAACGTACACAGTTGCAGTGTAAGTCTCAGCCTTCTCAACATTCTTAGCAAGCTTGAACTTCAGTTTGTCGTAAGTAGAAGCAGTCTTGTCAAGAACAAGAGCATCGAAGGAATAAGGAGTGATTACAGCATCAGCAACCAGACGATTCTTGAATTCAGTGGTATAGGCACTGTTGTCAGCAATTACGTCGCCATATTGGTCATAACGAGTGATTGAAACTTCAGCTACGTCACCATCAGTAGTCAAAGCAGTCTTAGTACCGGAGTACTTGGCTTGGCCTAGCTCAATCTTAGTTACATAAGGCTCAGTACCAACCTTAAAGGTCTTTTGGGCAGATACAGAAGAATTAGTCAAGAACACGTTGACCGGAATAACATCGATTTCGGATTGCTTACCGGAAGTGTCGATAGTCAGTTCCAGGTTACCGTTGTCTTCGTTTCTTACAACGTTCTTTGTTTCGCCACCAACATATGCAGTGTAGTTGCCACCAGTCAAGGAAGCTTGCTCACCGTATTGGTTTTCAGCAGACATCTTGATTGTTACAGCAATGGACTTAGCAATCTTTTCACTCGGATTGATGAAGGACAGTTTAGTTACCTTCTCGTTTTCAGCAGTGAAGGATGCAGTAGTAGTGCCAACAGCATCAGCAGCCAGACCGCTCAGAGTTACAGTGTAGGAACCTTCGGTTACCTTCACATCAGTCAGGGTCAGAACAGCGGAAGTCTTGTCTTCGGAGAACTTAGTAGTAGTTGCTACGGAAGCAGTACCCTTAGTCAGAGCCAGCTTAGCAACAGTGTCGTCAACAGGCTTGTTGAACTTAACAGTTACAGCCTTAACGCCAGTGGCAGCAGCTTCTACAACAGAAACCTTACCAGGGATTACAACCTTCGGCAGAGCTGCAAAAGTCAGTTCTACGAAGACGCCGCGGTTAGCGTTAACAGTGTAGTCAGCTTGGGACAGGCCCAGTTCCTTAACAGCAGCGGCTACATAACCCTTAGCCCACTCATCAACCTTGCCAGTTACAGCATCAGTGGATTGAGCCAGACCAGTCAGACGAAGCAGAACAGCAGCCAGTTCTTGATAAGTTACTTTGCCTTCCGGCTCGAACTTGCCAGGTGCTTTACCGTCAAATACCTTAGCGGTAGTAGCGGCACCGATGAAGCCAGCAGCCCAGTGGTCAGCCGGTACATCAGTGTAAGTATTGCCAGCCTTGTCTTCGGAAAGCTTCAACAGCTTAGTTACGATCTTAGCCAGTTGAGCGCGAGTCATGTCGCCAGTCAGGTTGGCGCCAGTTTCGTCGCCTTCGAAGATGCCCAGAGCCTTCAGGGCGTCGTACTTTTCTTCGGTGGTTTTAGGTGTAGTTGTAGTTGTTGCTTCAGCTGCGAAGGCTACGGATGCAAACATCGAGAACACCATAGCAATCGCAAGGATCAGAGACAAACTTTTTTTCATAACCTTTTTTTCTCCTCCTTGATATTTCGGTTGTTGAGAGTTTTGTTTGCTAAAAAGAAAGCTCGATTCCCTCATGCGTTGTTTCACCCCCTTCCCAGAGTTGAGCGCATTTAACAAATGTAAAGTCTGCAGCAGGTAATGCCACAGAAACTAGTAAACTATGAAGAAAAAGTTTAGACTTCAAATGCCACTTTAACATTATACAATGGCGGGCGGTCATCGTAAAGTCATTTGTGAAAATTAACCAAGGCTCAGGATTTCAGCCCTTAATTACTGATTATCATCATTTTCACAGTATTAAACGCTGAGGTTTTAAAAAAGTTGCGGGGTGAAGCAAAAAACTTTTAATTTGTTTGATTCGGTCCAACCCAGCCAGATGTATCATTTGCGTATATCACTTGTTATATCACTCGGCTACGAAACCAAGTATATCGTGAATATACACCGCCGTCATTACTAATAATTTTCCAATATCATAATAAAAAGCGGATGGTTCAGGCACCCACCTAAACCATCCGCTTTTCAACGTTAATTGAAGTTTGCCGGGAAAACTTTCGTCTTCTTTTTCATGACCCGCAGTACAATCGTTGCCGCTTCTGCCCGGGTCAAATTAGCCTCTGGAACAAAGCTGGCTGTGGGCTTCTTCTCGCCCTCCAGAAGAGCGTTGGGGCGTCCCTCCATAATCCCGTTACTGTTCACCGCCGAAACGCTGGGACGGGCATAGTACTGGATATTAGCCGCATCTGTAAACAGCTTCTCCAGGGAATTGAGGAGCTTCTTGGTTGTACTGTTGGCTGAGTCATTAGCGGGCAGCTTCAGCTCCATTGCCCTCGCAATCATTACAGCAGCATCCTGTCTGGTGATACGGCCGTTGACGTCAAAATAACGATCCTGTGTTCCGGAGACGATACCAGATCTAGCTGCGGTTTCGATCTCCGCATATTTCCAGAGTTCCATAGGCCCATACAAGTCTAGATCGCCAGTATTAGGGACATCATAAAATGTAAAGTTCGAGTCGGAATTAATGGGCAGTTGCAACGCTCTTACCATAAGCGCTGCGAATTCCCCGCGGGTAATGTAATTATCTACACCAAACTGATCAAAGTTGATTCTTCGCATGATGCCTTTAGAAAATAAAGCATCAATTGTGTTGCGCGCCCATGCATGATTAGTAACATCATTAAAGCTTTCACGCAGCTTCATGACCTTGTAGTAACCAAAGTCATCAAATTTAGCTGTAATCGTGTTGTCTTTTACATTTACTGCACCGCCAATATTAGTCCAAATACCGTTGTCTGTCATACGGAAAACCGTAACAATAGTGCCTGCCTCACTAACCAAATTATCGTCAAATTTAAGAGTTATCGTGCCGGATTTGGAAGGAATTATCTTCCGGTTTCCTCCATAAAGCACGTTTTGGGCAAACCCGCCCAGCTCCAGATAAGGTTGAATCCCATCCACTGCAGGTTTAGCTCCACCTACAGAAGTTGATGAGGATTCACCCAGCCCTCCAGAGATCCAGTATACAGGTGAAATAGAGGTAAACTTCAACGTTTGATATTGCTCGGTAAACAGAGCTTTCATGCTGGGATGGACAGGGATCAGCGGCCCCTTGTTTTCGGATGTATTAGCGTATGCTGTCAATTGCCCATAATCATTCATACGTTCAACTACACCATCGATTGGATCAGCAATCCCGAAAAGCAGCTTTTGCTTATCATAATATTTTACCGTTTCCAGTGGCCCTGGTTTAGCAGTTTTAAGTACCGTTCCCTTTTCAAATGCTAATTGGACACTGCCGCCAAACATGGAATGTTTGCTAGTAAGCTGCTCCATGTATTGCGACCCCACCTGAACAGTGCCGGTATAAAATACCGAGATGGAGTCGGTTTTTACTCCGCTCGCCCTGTTAATTGTAACTTTAATTTTAGTTTCCTTATTAGCCTTCAGACCGTTGTAAGTATAAACATAACGATCAGCAAGTCCTTGCCGCGGGGTTGCAGTTACTCCGTCCACTAATACAGAGGTTGCACCCTCCGCTTCAATATCAAACTGCACGAAATTCTTGTTGACCACAATACGGTCCCCTACAGTAGGTACGGGAGCCCAATAAACAACATCGGAAAGCTGGCGGGCAATATCCAGCTTGCGGATAGATTTTGCACCTGGACGATTCATCAATTCCACTGAATATGTGTCTGTGTTCGTTGAATTGATGCTCAAATTACGGATGCGGATCGTAAAGCTTTTGGAATTTCCCGTAAAATCTGCAGTGACTGAACCTGCACTGGTATTCGTGATGGCCGAATCCGTCAATGTAAATTCAGCAAACCTTTCGCCATTGCGGAGAACTGTTGCTTTAACAGCTCCGCTTCCTTGAAAGATGATTCCATAATCTTTTGCCTTTGTTGTATATTTATCCAGAGCTTTATCATACATGATTTGTTTCAACGGAGCGGTAAGAGCATCACTCAGACTTGGGACAGAACTACCCATCCCAATGGGGTCTAACGGTTTAAATTGGGTAAAACCGGGTTGATTGCTGTCGATTACATAAAGACGGATTACCTTTTCAATCAGAACCGTTTCACTGCCTACACGGTTATAGCCCCGAACAGTAAACACATTCTCACCATACATCAGCTTGTTGGCATCCGCTGCAGTGGAATTAACCGAAAGGGTAACCGATGCCGTATTGCCGCCGGTAAGTGTAGCAAATGCCTTGCTGGTTCCGTTCAGGATATATCCGGCATCTACAATTGAATTAAATCCGTTAAAGGTTATGGTAGCTACCGAGTCGGTAGGAGCGTTAGAGCTGGAATCAACATTAATCACTTGCTGATCGTAAATGCCGGCAACCTGAATATAGATTTTCGTGACATAGTTTACGGATGCCACATATCTGGAGTCGGAGGAATCAAACCAAAACTGAATTTGTTGGGCTCCCGCTGGTAGACCGCTAATTTTATAAATCTTTTGGGTTGGGTCAGTCGTATCAATTGCTGTATCCACTGTCAAAGCGGTTATGCCCAACGGAAGTAAAGTGGCCTTCAAACTTGCCGTTCCAATACTCTTGTCAGCAGTTACACGGACATAAAAGGAGGAATCGAGTACTTCCTTTCCGTTTAACTCACCGAGAGAATTGCCATATGTATTGCCGTTGGTTTCCAGCAGTTCGACTTTGTTTACCACAGTATTGCCGCGGTAGATGTTAAAGGCAAGGGCGCTGCTAAGAACCCCAAAAGCCTTACTTCCATTTTTATATTGCAAGTTCAAGGTAAAAGACTGGACTCCTTTTGCTGTTCCAGGGATAACGAGCCCCTTGACATTAAAGGTCATGGATACAAACTCCGGATTGCCCAAGCTGTCATAAATTATTTTTTGTTCTTCTCCTGCAGCCAAACCGGCAATATCCAGAGTCAACGGTTGGGAAGTGGTGCTGCCGCTGAATTGAGCTGTAGCCGTCGTATAAGCTGGATTAATAAAATCAGCTGTGCTTAAAATGGTTTTGTAAGGGACCAGCATGGAAACCTTCAACTCTCCAGCAGAATTGATTCCGTCAGTTCCTGCGGTGAAATATGGCGGCTGTGTGCCAAGAAGCGTAGAAGGACCTTCAGTGACAGTGCCGGCAATGTGCTTCATCTGGATATCGAGAAACGGGCTCTCAGGGTCATAGTAATACACTTTGCGGGAAATGCCCACATTATCACTGCCATTGTTGATGGACATGGTAATGGTATTTTCGCCGGGTTTCAACTCAATTTGGGGTGTGACGAAATTCCCCTCCTCCGTTGTCCGGGTAACTGTACTATTTACTGTTACGCTGGTAGCATTCGCAGCAATACCCTGCAGGTATATAAACATTCGGTAATTAGCATCATTTACTGGTTTGCTGATTACCCGAACAGTCCCTTCGTTAAGATCAATGGGATCTGCAAGTCCAGGAGCAATAACTTTGAGGGACTTCAAATACGGAGCATCATCATAGAAAACATAGAAGACATCTGATTTCGTATCCCCATTGAGTGTTCCGCTGACGGTAATCCGATTGTACCCTGAAAATAACTGTAGACTTGGAATTTCGAAGGTTACACCTGTAGCATTAGCCGCCTTGGCCGACTGCTTGTCCACCTTCCAAGTGTTACTACCGCTGGACACTAAATTCTCCACCAAAACCTTAATGGAATCGGAGGTCACTGACTGGAAGGAACCGGTGATGGTCAGGTTTGAGGAGGTGACACGGTAAGCAAAGTTAGCCAGACCGTCTGTTGTACTGCCTGGATCTTTATTGGCAGTAGCCAATAGGTTCGAGTTGCTCGGATAAAAAAATGAAGGAACCCCAGGGGTAGAGGCGGCATTTGCCGTCATGGGGAGTATAGGAAAAATAGTAGCAATAATACAAAAGGCGACAATCATAGATATCCACTTGCTGTAAAGCCTGCGCATTTCGCATCCTCCTTAAATAGGTTCTGGCTAGTAATTAGACTCCTCTCAACAACGTAAAGTTGCACGTATCATTGTTATCGGTTGGAAAATGGCTGTTTGTTAGAGAACATGTCGAATTTCCAGTAACCCCCTTTGACTTTTTCGCAAAACCAAAAACCTCCATGACCGCCTATGCGGGATGGAGGTTTCAAGGTTTATTCTCGTTTTTACTTCGACGCCCTGGACCGCGACGGGCTGTCACTGAGCCAGCGCTGGAGAAGCTGCAGCACGGGCTTTCTGCTTTTGCTGAGGATGCCCACGGCCTCGGCACCGATCTCCATAATCAGGAGCACGATGACGACAAGGGTAATGGTCCCCCATTGCTTGGTTTGGGACAGCAGCATGGCGCAGGAGCCGAAGATGGCGGCAACGCCGTAGATGATCAGCACGGCCTTGCGGGTGCTGAAGCCCATTTCCATCAGGCAGTGATGGAGATGGCCCTTGTCCGCTACGGAAATCGGCTTGTTGTTCAGCTTCCGGCGGATAATGGCCAGAACGGTATCGGACAACGGTACGCCTAAAACGAGAATCGGCACCAGGAAGGAAATCGCCACCGCGGATTTAAATCCGAGAATAGACAGCGTGGCCAGGCTAAAGCCAAGGAACAGGGCACCCGTATCGCCCATAAAGATGCTGGCGGGGTGGAAGTTGAAGAACAGGAAGCCGAGAATGCTGCCTAAGAGAATAGCACTCAACAAAGCAACAGGCGTGTTGCCCGTCATAAAGGCCAGCACCATAATGGTCAGAGTGGCAATCGCGGACACACCCGCGGCCAAGCCGTCCAGACCGTCGATCAGGTTAACGGCATTGGTGACACCAACAACCCACAGCACGGTAATCGCCATGCCAATCCAGGGATATACGTTAATCGCATCGCCGAAGGGCAGCTGGATATAATCCACGTACAGGCCGTTCAAAGGCAGCATAGAGGCAGCCACAATTTGGCCCAGCAGCTTCAGCTTGGGAGAGATATTCTTGCGGTCATCGATAACGCCAACGAGAACAATAATTCCGCCACCGGCCAGCATACCGATCATAACATCCAGATCGTATTCGCCAATGGATAAGGCCACAATCAGATACGTAACGGCAAAAGCCACAAAAATCGCCAGCCCGCCCATTTGGGGCATCGGCTTGGTATGTACAGTCCGATGATTCGGAATCGCCACAGCGCCGATTTTGAATGCAAGCTTCTTAATATATGGCATAATCAGGACAGCAATCGCACAAGCAGCGAAGAATCCGATACAATAGACCCACCAGTTCATGGTTTACCATTCATCCCCTTAAAAGTCCATAAGTCCAACGCCACTCATTATACGATGAACCAAGCAGAAACACCAATCTAATTTTTGGGCAAAAGCATCCGTATCCACCCGTTTTAGCGCGTTGTTCAAGCTTTTTGCACATTTTCTTTTTCACGGATCACTTTCAAAGCGAATTTCGGCAGCACAAGCATACGCTTGTACCGGTAAGGCTCCTGAATCAGCCGGTAAAACCATTCCAGCTTCAGCTGGCGGAACAGCTTGGGTGCACGCTTCAGCTTGCCGGCAAAAATATCGAAGCTTCCCCCAACCCCCATCATCACGGGAACGCCCAGCGCTTCCTTATGCTGGCCAATCCACGGGTCCTGCGTGGCTGCGGATCTCCCGACAAACAGCAGATCCGGCTCCACCCGGCGGATTTCCGCAATAACCTCCGCGTCCGCCTCCGGACCAAAATAGCCGTCCCGGAAGCCGGCCAGTATCAGCCGCGGGTGCTTCTGGCGGATGTTGTCCACTGCTGCGGCAATTACCTCGGGCGAAGCGCCCAAAAGGTACACCTTCCAGCCCCGTTCCTCCGCCGTTTTGAACAGCTCCGACATCACTTCGATCCCGGGAACCCGCTCTGTAACAGGATTACCCACATATCCGGCGGCCCAAACCACACCAGCCCCGTCAGGGACCACAATCTCCGCCGATTTCATCATCCTCATATAAGCCGGGTCCTCCATGGCAGTCATCACCATGATAGGATTGGCCGTAATTACTTGATGAGGCTTCCGGCTTTCCACAGCGGCGACCAGCTGCGCCAGAGTATCACGGAAACCAAGCTTGGATATGGGCACCCCAAAAATATTCACCTTGGGCACATTCATTGCCATCTTCTCCTTATAGACGCAGCTGGGCAACAATTTGTTGCGCCGGCCGCCTTGCTTCCTGCTTCAGATTATGGATGCGCTTCGCCCGGGCGGAATGCCACTCCGGGCCAGCACCGAGCAGACGGAGAACCTCATCCGCAACGGCTCTGGCATCCAGCTCCGCCGTCGACGACGCCGCGGAGGCATCCAGACGCCGCATAAACTGGTCAATCTTCGGATCGTATGAAATGGCCACCACAGGGACCTCCTGGGAGGCGCCGTAGATTAAGGAATGCAGCCTCATCCCGATCAGGAGATCACAGGAAGCCACCTCCTGCAGCATGGCCTGGGGATGCTCCACATCGGAAATCAGGCTGATTTCCCCACTGACTCCCGCGGCCTTCAGCTGGCGGATCACTTCACCGGAGGCCTCGGCATCCCCGGGAGGATGAAAGGGAAGGAACCGAAGCGTAATTCCCTGGGGATATTCCGCAGCCACAAGTCCAAGGGCTTGGGCAATACCCTTCAGATCAGAGCCATCCTTGTTCCATGGCCGGACGGAAACCCCGATTACAGCAGGGCGTTCCGCAACAGAAGCCCTCGCTTGGCCAGCCAAATCCCTGCCATTGGCCAGACCCTGCTCTCTAAGAGGCAGACCCATCACCGGATCGGGCACAACCTCCACATCCTTAGTATACCCCATCCTCGCCAGAAGATTGGCCGACTCCTTGTCACGTACAGAAACATAAGCGGATTTGGTAAAGGTCGTGACTATCGGGTTAAAAAAGATGCTCCGGTTTACCGGACCCAGCCCTTGCGCATATATAAAGGTGGGTTTCCGCAGCCACTGGGCCAGCTTCAGAACGGCCAGATAATACGGAATCGTCTTCCAGCCCGTGGCATCCTGCAGCAAACTGCCGCCGCCACTGATCAAACCATCGCAGCCGCGCAGCGCCTTCCAAACCTCCCTCGGCTTCATCCGGTGGACAGCCTTGACGCCATACATCCGGGAGGTTAGCTCCGGATCACCGGACAGTACCACCGGATCAATAGTAACACCTGCCGCTTTACCCTCGGACTCCAGCGCCAGAAGAATGGACTGCAGCACAGCCTCATCCCCGCTGTTGCGGAAGCCGTAGTAGCCGGAGATTACAACTTGCTTAACGGGATTACCCATTTGTTCCATCCTCTCACGACGAGTTCCCACACTACAATAAGAATCAACCCGAAGATGGCTCCCAGTCCAACACCCAGCAATACCCGGATAAACGAGATATAAAGCGGGGTGTGCAGATGAGTAAAGCTGCCGATGGAGGAAGCAGGACCGATGGCGCTCACGATCATCAAGTACAAACCTGCCATATGGCGCTTCAGACACAGATAGATACCGAATACCAAGGCCGGATAAGCAAACAAGAACTCCTTATTCCGCGGCCGCACGCCCAAAGTATTCTCCAGGAAGTTGCGGAAGACCATCTCCAGGGAGGAGGCGCTGCCTTCATTGCCGGTCCGGGAGAGATAGTACATGCCGACCGCCCCGATCATCACCGCACAGATCACCCACAGCACGCTGATTTTGGAAGCGAGGATCTGTTGGGCTTTGCCCAGCATTTGCGGGAAAGAAAGCCCTTCGCTGAAGAAAAGCACATACGCAGCGACAATTACTACAGGCAGATAGGCCAGCACCTTCACTCCGGTAAATTGCTCCAGCTGGAGCATATAAATCATACTATGGTCCACACCCACCACAGCAATGATCCCTAGGCCGGAGACGGCAGTGATGATCAGCAGCATAACAACGGATTTCCACCATGCGCCGGCAGCCGCCGTTTCATTGCGCCGCTTCTGCAGCCACGAGATGGCGGCAATAATGCCCAGCGCAGCAGCGCAGCTGGTAGCCCCCAAGGCCAGCAGCTTCTGGGCCGCTGAAGAAGCGAGCACATGCAAGCCTCCCACGCCCAGCAGCCCTAACAGACTGATGGCCAGCGTCAAACCCGGGACGAAATAGGATAACGTCAGAGCGATCAGCAGCACAGCACCTGTGTAGGCGGCTGCGATACTGAAGGAATGCAGGGAGGATTCATACCGGACAAAAGCGTGTGCTTTGCCCACGGTGAAGCCCTTGTCCTTGATCTTCGCAACGGCGCCGTCCTTGCCGTCAAGGCTCTTGTAGAGCGCATCCAGCGGATCGGTCATCAAGCCCCGGTCCAGATTTTTGCCTGCCCGGGCATTCAAGAATACCAAGCGAATGTTCCGGTCCTTCACAGCCAGCACTAACCGGTCCGTAACACCGTCAATCCGGCCTTCCAGCTCTTCGGTGGTAATATTCTCAGCCAGCTTCGCGGCATCATTTTCCGTGAAGGAATGCAGCCGGATTACATTATAGTCCGTCAGCCGGGCCAATGTGGTAAAGCCTTTTTGGGGCGATTTTTGCAATTCAATGGCGGCCAGAGCCATATCATACTTGTTCAACAGCCCGGCAACCACCTTTAATTGGGTTTGTGTCTTCTTCAGGTCGGCCGAATAACCCGGCACAGAGTCACCATCCACAAGAATGGAGGTCACCCCAAACTCCTTCAGCATGGCCAGGGTAGCTTCAAGAGCCTCTGCGGAGAATGCCGCATTCCGGTTGCCCACCCGCGCTACAATCTGGAAGCCCTTATCCTTCAGGCTTCGCAGGGTAAGGGGATCGGGGGACAGCGGCTTCATGGCGGCGTCATCCAGAGGAAGCTCCAGCACGAGGCCCGGAGTATTCTTATAGGACCAGGTATGTATATTTACGCCCAGCCGCTTGAAGGTCTGCTCAATCATTTCCTGCACCGTTGCCCGGGAGGAAGCATCCGTCAGCAGCACATAAGCGAAGTTTTCGTTACCTGAAACAGGAGTCTGTGTCAACGCCATCGCTTCATGGGAGTTGTACAGCTCTATACGCCGGGAGAGACGCAGCTCATTCAGCGTGCTTTCGTATACCGCCATACTGGTGATGCCGGCCTGTTTCATTTTTTTGAGCTGCTCGTCCACAAATTGGGCCGGATTCGGCTTGGTGTCGGAGATTTCCAGCAAGTCTCGGTAATCAAATACAAACTCCACTTTTTTGGAGGTGCTTTCGGTGCGGTATCGGTCTACCGCCACCGGAAGGGACAGGAGGAGGCAGGCGATTACCAGCCACCACAAGCTCTTTTGCCACATATGATTTGCCCGTCGGTACCATTGCATCAAACGGTCCACCAATCCTTTCTCTTATCCGCCGCTCCCGCGGGAGCCGGCATGGAAGAGAAGGAATGGCGCAACAGCCATTCCTTCCCGTTTTCTTTTTAACTAAAAACTAATCCACACGCTTCATAACAGATTGGACAAGACCCTCGAGCAGGCTCTTGGAGTTTTCTACACTTTCTCCGCATACGGCGAAATACACCTTGATCTTCGGCTCGGTGCCGGAGGGGCGCAGGCAGAACCAGGATTGATCGTCCAGCACATACTTCAGCACATTTTCCTTCGGGAGCCCGTCCAGGCCCAACGAATAATCAAGCACCTGCACAACCTTCCGCCCGTTGATCTCCGCAGGCGGGTTGGTGCGCCAGTCACTCATAATGCCCTGAATTTGCTCTACGCCGTCCTTGCCCTTCATGGTTCTGGACTCCAGCTTCTCCAGGAAATAACCGTGCTCCGCATACAGCTTCAACAGCACATCATACAGACTCAAGCCCTTGGACTTGTAATAAGCACAAGCTTCAGCAATCAACATGGAAGCCACTACAGCATCCTTGTCACGGGCATAGTTGCCGGCCAAATAGCCGTAGCTTTCCTCATAGCCGAAGAGGAAGGTATGACCGCCCTCTTGGTCGAACTGGGTCATTTTTTCCCCGATATACTTGAAGCCGGTCAGGGTGTTCATCACTTCTGCACCATAGGATTGGGCGATCACGGCACCCATCTCACTGGTCACGATGGTCTTCACCACAACACCATCGGCGGGCAGCTGCCCCTTTTCCTTCAGGCTGCTGAGCAGATAATCCACCATAATCGCACCGGACTGGTTGCCGGTCATGATGAAGTATTCGCCATTGGAGTCCTTCACCACCGCTCCCATCCGGTCACAGTCCGGATCGGTACCGATGATCAAATCCGCATCCACCCGGGCAGCCAGCTCCAAAGCCAGCTTGAAGGCGTCCCGCTCCTCCGGATTGGGGGATTTGACAGTGCTGAATTGGGAATCCGGCAGCTCCTGCTCCTTCACCACATGAACATGCTCAAAGCCGACAGCAGCCAAAGCGGCGCGTACCGGCAGGTTTCCGGTTCCGTGAAGTGGCGTGTAGACAATGTGAAGCTTGTCGCTCATGGCCTTCACAACCTCAGGACGCTGGCTCACGGCGGTAACCACCTGCAGGTAAGCGTCGTCCACTTCCTTGCCGATCCAGTGGAGCAGGTTCTGGGATTCGGCCGCAGCCCGGTCCAAACGTTTGATCTGGTTGAAGGAGAGGTCGCGGATTTCGCCGATTACCAGATCAGCCATATGGGGAACCAGCTGGCCTCCGTCCGGTCCATACACCTTATAACCGTTGTATTCCGGCGGATTGTGGCTGGCGGTAATGACAATACCCGCGGAAGCCTTCAGATGGCGGACGGCAAAGCTCAGCTCCGGCGTAGTCCGCAGGGATTCGAATACATAAGCGGCAATGCCGTTGCCAGCCAGAACCAGAGCGGCCTCCAGAGCGAACTCCGGAGATTGGTTCCGGGAATCATAGGCAATCGCTACGGAGCGGGGCTCCGGCAATTCGTTAAGCAGGAACTGGGCCAAGCCTTGCGTAGCCCGTCCCACGGTATAAGCATTCATCCGGTTGGTACCGGCGCCGATCACACCGCGTAAGCCGCCAGTTCCAAATTCCAGGTCACGGTAAAAACGGTCCTCAATCTCCTTATCATTGCCTTCCAATGAAAGAAGCTCCGCTTTTGTCGCTCCGTCGATGCCTGCGTCATTCAGCCATGCCCGATACTGCTGTTCAACCTTTGAATCCAGTGCCATGTCCATCTCCTCCTCGAATCTATGTTTATTATGTATGAAGTAAAAAGACGATGCTGTCAGCCACCCTTGCCCGGATCGGTAATGGCAAACATGATTCCGCCCTCGGCCACAACCTTGCCGTCCACACTGGCAGCAGCATGTCCTTTGCCTACAATACCCTTCATCCGGGTAATTTGAACCTCAAGCCGCAGGACATCCCCCGGATAAACCTGGCCGCGGAACCGGAATTCGTCGATACCGGCGAACATGGCCAGCTTACCTTGGTACTGCGGGCATTTCAGAATAGCCACAGCGCCCACCTGAGCCAGCGCCTCCACAATCAGAACCCCCGGCATAACCGGGAACTCGGGAAAATGTCCGGCGAAAAACGGCTCATTCATGGAGACGTTCTTCAAGCCCACAGCACTTTTGCCCTCGTCTACCTCCAGAATCCGGTCGATGAGCAGAAACGGATGGCGGTGAGGGATAATCTTCTGTATTTCCTTAATATCCATCATGATAAAATCCTCCTCAACTGATATCCCACAACGTACGCGAATGTGCATAAATTCAATTGAAACGACTTACACTAGGAATGTCCCTTCATTCTCTGCAGGTTTGAGGGGTTCATATAAGAGAGCATATTTATAGGCCTTGTACTCCAATATGGGTCTAGAAATGTGCTCTTTTTCCTTTTACCTGGGGCAAACGCCCCGAACCGCGGATGGAGTATACATACATAATCGTCGTAAAAAAGGCAAACACCAATACTCCCCATAAATACCACACGGCGTACGGCCAGTCAAATATGATTGCCAGCACAGCCGCATAGAGCAGGACGGTGGTCAGCTTGCCCAGCCCGTTGGCAGGGACAGGCTTTTTCCCGGTGAAATGGAAGTACATGCCGCCGACAATCATACCCACATCCCGTACGAAAAAGACCACAGCCGCCGCCCAGGGGATCATCTTGGACAGCACCAAAGAAAGCATGACGGTAATCATCATTAATTTATCGGCCAGCGGGTCCAATACAGTACCCAATCCCGTAACCAGCCCACGCGACCTGGCAATATAGCCGTCCAGCACATCGGTCAGCCCGGCTGCCAGCAGGATTAGAAAGGCCAGCCTTATGTGGCCCTGCCAAAAAACGGCCGCATACAGCGGAATCATCGCCAGACGGAGGACCGAAAGTGCATTGGGAAGATTCATTTTTATCCGCTCCTCCACAAAGTTCCACATCCCTAACATTATACCGTCCCGCAGGAAAAAATAAAACTCCCCGAAGGGAGTTTGTACCAGAACGCCAGGGTCAGAAAACACACCCTAGGTTTCTGCAAATATGAGATCAAACATATGCTTCCACGTATTCCATTCCAACACATCGGAAAATGGCTTGTCCCCCAGCACCACGTATCCGGCCGACATGCCGGCAAAAAGAGCCAGCACACACACCAGCGGAACAATGGCATGCCGGAGAATCGGCCACCCGTACCGCCGCCATCCCCGCCCGAAGGAGCTTCCCTTCTTTTTGACAGGCTTGGACTGCGGGGTTGCTGCTTTCTTATCCATTGCCACTGGAGCGCCACTTCCTCCTGTTTGTTTCATGCAGCCTTGACCTTCATAAAAGCCTGCTGCTTGGTTCAGCCGCGCAGATTATTGGCCAGACTCATCATCGTATCTGCCGATGTTAATGCCCGGGAGCCCAGCTGGAAGGCGCGCTGCACCATCATCAACTCGGTCATCTCATCTGCCAAATTAACATTAGACTGCTCCAGGAAACCCTGCTTGACACTGATCGGCTTATCCAGACCCGTTTCCTGGGCGATAGGCCGCACGATGGCAGCCAGCTCCTGGGGATTGGCAGCGATACCCTCCGGTACTGTAAAGAGATTATCCCCTACCTGCTGCAGGAACTGCGGACGGAGAACCCGCACCAGCCCGATTCTGCCCTGCTCTACCGCATTCTCCTCCGGGTTGGAGCCGCTGTATGACCATACGGTGCCGTCAGCATCCACTCTAATCTTGTCCCCTTCGGGAATCGCAATGGGGTTGTCATTCTGGTCCAGAAGCAGATGCCCCTCCTGATTCGCCAAATAGAGGTTTTCCGTAGCCGTCATTCCCGCCGCTGCGGCTTGGGTATCGTCCAGCCTGGTCAGCTGGAAACTGCCGTCGCGGGTGTACAGAATATTGGCTGGCTGAGCCGGATCACCATCAGGTACCCGGACTCTAAACAGGCCGTCACCCTCAATGCCCAAATCGGTAGGGACTCCCGTATCCTTCAAGGTGCCCTGTTGGAAGTTGGTGGACACCTGGGACAGCTTAGCGCCCCAGCCCTGATTGAACCCAAGAGGAGTCAGACGCCCTTCCTTGCGGAAGCTCTGAGGCTGCTCCTTGACATTGTTCAGGATGTCCTCGAAGGTGGCTTCCTTGCGCTTAAACCCCGTCGTATTCAGGTTCGCCATATTGTTAGCCAGAATATCCAGCTTCTGCTGCATGCCGTTCATGGATACCATGGCATTAATCATAGAGTGATTCATGTTCGGTCCTCCCCTCCGGCCCTATCAGACGCGGCCAACCTCATTAACCGCCTTCTCCAGGCTTTTATCGTAAAACTGGACCATCTTCTGGTTGGATTCATATGCCCGCGCTGCAGCCATCATATCCACAACGGATTGGGTAGGATCTACATTGGAGCGCTCCAGATAACCTTGATGGAGCTGCACCTGCTCGTCCATCACCGCTTGGGTCACGCCATCCTCGTCTTCCTCATTCACCCGGTATACACCGTTGCCCTCCCGGATCATCCGGTTGGGATTCTCCACCCGGGAGATCAGAAGCGATTTGGCAGCACCGGCATTATCCGTCAGCGGCAGGCCGTTCACCGCATCCAGCAGCTGGCCGTTGGCGAGAATCTTCACATTGCCGATGGGCTGTCCATTGGCATCCTGCAGGGTAATCGGCTGGCCGTCCAGACCCAGCACACGGTAACCCTCCGGGGTGATCAGCTGGGCATTCTCATTCACCGTCAGCTTCCCGTTGCGGGAATAGCGGCGTTCGCCGGCTTCATTCTCCACCGTCAGGAACGCCTGGGGCTGGAAGGTTTTCTCCCCTTCGGGAGATACGTACTTGCCGGACTTGTCAAAGGGAGGCAGATTCGCGCCGTTCACATCCCGGAGGATGTTGGACACCAACGCCACATCCAGGGAATTTCCCGTCTCCTGCAGGTCGCCCTGCAGATAGATGGACAGATCCTCCTCCGCCAGCACACCGGTATTGATCAGACCGAGACGTTTCACGGGTTGGCTTGTCCCCGGATCCATGGCAGAGATCAGCACCTCGGGAAAAGACCGGGATACCGCACTGCCCTGCTTAAAGCCGGGTGTATTGATATTGGAAATATTATTGGTAATGGTATCATGCTTGCGCTGCTGGGTAATCATGCCGGCCACCGCAGTATACATGCCTCTTAACATGACGGACTATCCCTCCCGATCACTCATACTAGACATATATATCGGCAGATCAATACTTTCTTTTAATAACCTTGTCCAGGTTGTCCAGCATAATGCCGGTCCCCTTAACCACACAGTGCATCGGATCCTCTGCCACCAGCACGGGAACCTTAAGCTCTTCAGCCAGAAGCATGTCCAATCCGTGAAGCAAAGCGCCGCCGCCGGTGAGAATAACCCCGCGGTCGATAATATCCGCCGACAGCTCCGGAGGAGTGCGCTCCAGCACCGACTTGGCCGAGGTCACAATGGCGGACACCGGCTCCCAGAGGGCTTCGCGAATTTCATTGGAGTTGATGGTGATGGTCAGCGGAAGTCCGGTTACCATATCCCGTCCCCGGATATCCATCTCTTCATAGCGGTCATCGCCGAACACCGTGGCAATGCGCACCTTGATATCCTCTGAGGTGCGTTCTCCGATAAGCAGCTTATACTTGTTCTTGATGTACTTCATGATCGCGTTATCGAACTTGTCCCCTGCGATCTTAATAGAAGAGGAGGTTACAATGTCGCCCATGGAAAGCA
Organism: Paenibacillus mesotrionivorans; assembly: GCF_046098205.1. Lineage (NCBI taxonomy): Bacteria > Bacillati > Bacillota > Bacilli > Caryophanales > Paenibacillaceae > Paenibacillus > Paenibacillus mesotrionivorans. The sequence goes on from NZ_JBJURJ010000014.1 coordinate 135,367, forward strand.
CGGCAACATCCGTAGTTCCTCCGCCAATGTCCACGACCATATTGCCGTAAGGCTGGAAAATATCCATCCCGGCGCCAATTGCCGCAGCCTTCGGTTCCTCTTCCATATACACTTCTCTGGCCCCGCTGCGTTCAGCCGCTTCGCGGATGGCCTTCTGCTCCACGGATGTAATATTCGTCGGTGCACAAATAAGAATCCGCGGGTGGCTGTACCACTGCTTGCCGCCGATTCTTGCTATAAAATGCTTGAGCATCTTCTCTGTGATCTCAAAGTCTGCAATTACGCCATCCTTGAGAGGGCGAATAGCCACAATGTTGCCGGGTGTGCGGCCTACCATCTTCCTCGCGTCTTCGCCAACGGCCAGGACATTCTTCGTATCGCTTTCAATGGCCACTACCGAAGGCTCGTCGAGAACCACGCCGCGCCCCTTAACATGAATCAGGACATTCGCCGTCCCAAGGTCAATTCCAATATCCTTGCTGAACATGTTACACGTATCCTCCTAAACCAACCGTCCGTCCCCACAAAAAAGACCGGTGCTTCAAATGTAAACAGGCTAGGGATATATTTCGACATCAAAACGGAATATCCTTTTTCATTAGAGGAAAAGTTTTGTCGGGTGGGGAGGGGGCGATCAGCTTATGCTTGCGGTATGCCCTAAGATTTAGCCGATACCAGCTGCTCCGGAGTCCGGGTATGCCGGGTCTTCTTGTATTTGACCTTGGTGGCCTCGCCGCCCCTCAGATGCCGGATGGACTTGTGGTAGTCCAGAATCGTCTTCACCTGATTGGCAAGCTCAGGATTAATCTCCGGAAGCCGCTCTGTCAAATCCTTATGGACCGTACTTTTGGACACACCGAATTCCTTCGCTATGGTGCGGACGGTACTGCGGGATTCCACAATGCTCCGGCCGATCTTGATGGTCCTCTCCTTGATGTAATCGTGCACGCCCCTCGCCTCCTGTGCTCGAGATAGTTTGGTACATTATATGAGGAGGGAGTCCATATATGCGTTGTTTCCTGCGCAACTTGAGCCAAACCCCACAAAAAGCAGGGCGGAACATGAAAAAGCAGGGGAAATCCCCTGCCTTTCGTCTATGCGGTTGGCTTTAGGCCCGTTTACTTCTTGGTGGCTGCATCGGAGGTTTGGGTGCTGGCTCCGGTTGCCTGTCCTTCTGTGCCACCGGTTTGGACCGAAGCTCCGGCAGTGCCGGTTTTGGCGGCTGCATCTGCAGTGCCGGTTGTTGTGGTTCCGGTTGTTGTAGTTCCGGTTGTGCCTGTGCTGGCTGTAGCGCCAGCCGGATTCAGGAACTGCTCCGGATTCACGGATGCACCGCTGGCGCCTTGGCGGACCTCAAAGTGAAGATGGGTGCCGTGATCCTTCTCCAGCTCATTACGGCCTGCTTTGGCGATGACATCGCCCTTTTTCACGTCGACGCCCTTTTGCACATTGACGCTGGCCAAGCTTTGGTACACGGTGACCAGACCGTTCGGGTGGGTGATTTCCACCTGATAGCCCACCAGCGGATTTTTTTCCACCAGGGAAACCTTGCCGCTTAATGCAGCCAGCACCTCAAATTCCTTGTCATCCTGACGGGCCAGATCCATACCCAGATGCGGGGTGAAGGTGTCTCCGTATTCCACCAGAGCAGCTTGCTTGATGTTGTCGGCAGCCTTTTCCTCATAGAAGGACATGATCTGCTCCACTTCGCCGCGGTCCTTCACCGGCCACTGCATGGTTTCCACAGGGGCGGCCACCGGAACGGCTTCCTGGCCGGGGTTCATCACGGTTTCGGTAACCGATTGTTTACCTCCAGCATCCTTCACTGAGCCGCCGCTGCCCTGATAGACCCATACCAAGGTTAGAATAAGGGCGGCTGCTGCCATGTACACGGCGGGGAATACCCACTTCTTGCTAAACAGTCTTCTCCAGGAAAATGCGGTTGCCTCCGCAGGAACTGCCTCTTGGGATTCGCGGGTTCCTTTGGCTTCTTGCTCGTTCTTCTTTTGATTATCCATGTTTATATCACCTCATCAACCAGTGTTGCCAGATAGAATCGGTTTATACGCGAGGTGATAGATTTTTTGTTTTAGATTTTAGTAGGACTGTTACGGTCTAGCTTTTGGGATAACCTGCACTGCTGATACTCACACCTTTATAGTAATAACGGATAATCTCCTCCGCACTTTTGCCTTCCTTGGCCATGCCGTTGGCGCCCCACTGGCTCATGCCCACCCCGTGTCCGTAGCCGTAGGTGGTAATCTTCACTTCACCGCCCGATAGCTTCCATTCAAATTGGGAGGAATTGAGGCCCAGCTTCTCCCGGACCTCACGTCCGGTGAAGGACTTGCCGCCGATGCTGATTTTGCCGATGCGGTGCCCTTCCGTTGTGGAGATCACCTTGCTGCCGGTGACACCGGCCGATGCCGTTACCGTACCGCTTAAGCCCAGCTTTTTCAGAAAATCCTTGTAGGTTACACTCACGGTTTCCTTGAAACGGGGTGATAGCTTGGCATCCCAGGGAGAGGGCACGCTCCGCAGATAAGGAACCTTGTCTCCCCAATAGTCTTCGGAGTTTTCGGTATAGCCGTTGCTGGTAGAGAAGAAGACTGCATTGATCGGCTTCCCGTCATAGAGGATAATCCGGCCCTCCGTTTCCAGCACGGCACGGTTCAGCTTCTCCCAATTGGTCGTGGCGGCAGATCCGCTCCACTTGCCGTTCAACTGCTCCTGGGTCAAATAAGCCTGATGGGCTACCGTATCCGTAACGACGGCACCTTGAAGGGGAACCTGGCTGGTGTCATTGTCCTGCAGGCGGCGGACAATGTAGGTCCGGGCGGCCAGTGCCTGGGCCTTCAACGCCTCCAACTCAAAATCCACCGGCATTTCCGCGGCAATTACCCCGCGTACATAGGCCTCTATGGGGACTTTATCGATTCTTTTCTCCCGGGAAAGATACACCGGCACCAGCGGCAGCGAAGCTTCAATGGACTGGGTGTTGGCCAGAACAGCGGCTGCAGGCTGCCCGTTCTCCGGCGGGGCAGTCTGGCTCTTGGGGGAATCCGGCACTAATGCGTGGATGGTAAGCGTCAGCAGGAATGCCCCTGCAAGACTTGCGGCCATCCAGAGAGGGACATGTCTCTTGATGTGGTTCGTGAGATTCATAGCGGGCTCCTTTGGTTCCAAGGAGAACTGCGGCAAAAATAGACGGGCTCATTTCTCTCGCAGCTCCCATGTAGTAGGATGAATAGGTTGTTATCTATCCTATGAGCCCGCTCCTTTTGATAGAACCCCTTGGTTGTTCCGTTTGCTAGGGCGTGTTAGGCCGTATTTGCAAACACGTTCTGGCCTCCAGCTGCAAAAAAAGAGCATGCCCCGTGCAGCTTTATGCTGCCGGACATGCTCCTTTTAACGTATGTTCTACGCCCAGGTAGGCGAGATGGCGAAGATACCCACGTCCTGACGCTCCTCCGTACGCTCCCGTTCCGCTTCCGGGTCCACCCGGCGGATATCGGCGCCCATGGCGGCCAGGCGGCCCTCCATATCCACATACCCTCTGTCGATATGGTGCAGGCCTGTAATTTCGGTTTCTCCGTCGGCGACAAGACCCGCCAGTATTAAAGCCGCTCCCGCCCGCAGGTCGGTGGCGCATACCTTAGCCGGCGCCAGCCGGTGCAGGCCGTTGATAACAGCGGCGCGCCCTTCCACATTAATATGGGCCTTCATGCGGGACAGCTCCTCCACATGCATGAAGCGGTTTTCGAAGACGGTTTCCGTAATGACCGAGGTCCCTTCCGAAACAGCCAGCAGCGCCATCATCTGCGCCTGCATGTCCGTAGGAAATCCGGGGTATGGCAGAGTTTTCACATCAACGGCGGTCAGTCTGCGGTCTGCGTATACAGAGAGCCCATTCTCCAGTTCGCGGATTTCCGCGCCCATCTCCTGGAGCTTGCTGACAATGGGCATCATATGATCGTAAATAGCCCCCTCAATTCGAATGGCCCCTTGGGTAATGGCAGCTGCGACCATATAGGTGCCCGCTTCAATCCGGTCGGGAATCACCGTATGTACAGCGCCGTGAAGGCGTTCAACCCCTTCAATGCGGATCACTCCGGTCCCGGCACCGCGGACCTTGCCGCCCATTGCATTTATGTAATTGGCCAGATCCACAATCTCCGGCTCCTTGGCAGCATTCTCAATCAGAGAAGTGCCCGAGGCCAAAGCCGCGGCCATCATAATATTCTCCGTTGCACCTACACTGGCTACATCCAGATAAATCTTGGCACCCTTGAGCCTTCCCTTGATTCTGGCCTCAATATATCCCTGGCCTACCTCGATGCGGGCACCCATAGCCTCGAATCCCTTGAGATGCTGGTCAATGGGCCTGGTGCCGATGGCGCAGCCTCCTGGCAAGGATACACGGCATTCTCCAAACCGGGAGAGCAGCGGCCCCATCACCAGAAACGATGCTCGCATCTTTCGCACCAGCTCGTAGGATGCCTCCAAAGAGGTAATATGTTCCGCATTGATGCGTGTTGTTTCATTATAATATTCCGCTTTCGCCCCCAACGTGGCCAAAAGCCGGTGCATCACCTTTACATCCTCCAGATATGGCACGTCATGAATGACGCTTTCGCCCTCCGAAGCCAATAAAGAAGCTGCAATAACGGGCAGCACAGCGTTTTTAGCGCCCCCAATGCGGACGCTTCCCGCCAGTCGCTTGCCGCCGCGGACGATGATATGGCTCATATGGCTAACCTCCGCGTAACAGATTCGTCTTTCATTCCATGCACACTATCCACAGCATTCGCAGCCGCCTTTCATTTTGAAGCCGTAGGGCGGACATGAATCACGCAATATTTCTTACTCCCATTGTTGACAAATTGTGCGGATGTTATTCGGTTGCAGGTTCTTTTACCCGGAAGCCTGCCTTTTATAAACGCTTTAATAAACGCTATACTCGAATCTACCCGGCAAACTGCAGCTTTAATCGCTCCCCGCGTATGTTTATGCTGTCAGATTGCATACAGCCCTTATAAAATCCGCCAAAACGGAAGCCGATAGGCTTAAAACAGCCCCTTCATCATCCCGGTCCATTCAAAATAAGCAATCAGAAAGCTGGCTACCTGATAACCCAGGGCAACGGACAGAAAAATCAGCAGGATCTTGGCGGGGGTGCTTTTGGGATTCTTCAAAAAAACATCCAGGCGGAGCTGCTGAAGGCCCCACCAGGAAAACGCAATACAGATCAGGACCACCACAATATAGGTCATCCCTGTAATACCCAGGCCGGTAAAAAACGCGTCATTCTCCATCCCTTTATCCCCCTTACAGCTTCAGCATTCGTGCAGCCAGATGCATCCATTCCGCGCGGGTTGCTGAGCGCTCCGGCCGGAAGGTGCCATCCGGATATCCCTCCGCCCAGCCCTCATCCTTCATTTGGCGGAGTACCGACGCCCCCCAATAGGATTCATTCACATCCGGAAACGGCGGCCCAAATCCGGAAGCCCCCCGTTTGCCGGTGGCACTGGCCAGCATATTCAACATTTCCATGCGCGTAATGCTCCGGTCCGGAGCAAAGGAGGTGGCCGTTACCCCACGCACAATACCTGCCTTATAGAGCCGGGCAACCGCCGGATACGCCCAATGCTCCTGCGGCAGATCCCCGAACCCGGGAGCGATGCCGTCCTGCAGACGCAGCGCCCGGTCCAGCATAGCTGCTGCCTCCGCTCTGGTAATTGGACGGTCCGGATACAGATTGCCTCCACCGTAGCCATTGATATAACCCTTGCGGACCAGACTGCTCAACACCGGCTCCGCCCAATGCCCGTAAATATCGGCAAAACCCTCTACCAGCCGGTCTACATGCAGCTCCAGGCTGTACAGCTGCTGGCGGACTCCCGCTGTAGAGAATGCCTTGATATAGTAAGTGCCTGCAGGCAGGGTCAGGTTGGAGCCCCAGCTGTTTTTGTCTACCGGAGAAACCGGCATCTGAATCTCCTTCAGAGTGCCGTCCAGCAGCTGGAGGTTCACTGCGTCGGAATCCGGAAACAGGTTAAATTCCAGATGGATATTGCTTTCCCCCTCCAGTTTGAACCTGTACCAATCCACATCCGTATCCGGATCAATGACACCCAGGTAATTTTCATCCGGCACCAGGGTAGTGGCCTGATAGGATTTGTTGTTGGGCTCGTAGGGGTCTTCATAGGTGGTGGCCAGATGGATATCCAGGATATATTCACCCACGATAGGATACGTATAGCTTGCCAAATTGGATACCCGGATATAATAGAGCCCCGGCGTGACCTCCGCCTGATAGGATTCCAGCTCGCCATCCCCATTATGGTCAATAACCAGCTCCTTGCCGCCCTTCTTCAGGAAAGTCAGCACAGGGTCCATCCGCGACGTATCCGGTGTAACCTTGAGCCGCAGGGTCCCCGGCTGATCCACAGGAAGGCTAAACCAGTCCTGGTCCTGGTTATGGCTGAAGGTGCCTACCAAAAGCTGGCTCCGCGACGGAAGCATGTAAGCTTTATACTGACGGTCATTATCCTCAAACGGATCCTCGTAAATCCGGAAGTTCACCTTAAAGGAGTAAGCGGAGGAACCAGTGCCCGTAATGCGGACGTAATGCCTGCCCTTTTTGACGGGTATGGGATTTCCGGTGGGATTCGGCAGCTCGGCTTCCTCTGTGCCGCCTTCGGTCACATGGGCAACCGTCATGTCCACCGCTGCCCCGGTCAGCTTGTACTGCGCGTAGCCGTCATAAGGGGCCTCCCAATAGAACCAATCCTCGTCCCCCGGCTCCAGATAAGCAGTAATGCTTTTGTTGGAGGAAATAGGCTTGGCCGCATTCTGACGATTGTTCGGCTCATATATGTCGCGCTTCAGTTCCTCCCGCACGGCTCTGTCTACCCGCAGAAGCCCGTAGCCCGTCTCCTGGTCCCAGCCGGCAGGTCCGATATCCTGGGCGGTCTGCTTCATCAGATTGCGCAGCTCCACGGGGCTTAAGGACGGGTGGGTGGCCCACGCCAAAGCTGCGGCGGCGGCTGCCTGGGGGGCAGCCATAGAGGTACCGTCCCGGTATTCGTAAGCGCCTCCCCGGACGGTAGTAAACACCACCCACGGGGCCACAATATCCAGCTCCGGCCCATAGTTGGACAACGGGTCCCGCATATTGTCGGCCCCGACTCCGCCCACGGCCAGAACCGTATCGTACGCAGCAGGGTACTTCACCGCATCCCCCTCATTGCCGGAGGCGGCGACCAGCAGCACACCGGCAAGCTCGGCTTCCGCCACAACCTGCTCCATATAGGCGGACTGTTTGTTCAGCCCCAAGGACAGGACAACAATACGGGCTCCGTTATGAATGGCATAGCGGATGCCCTCCCCAAGCTTATCCTCATCCCCGTTGCCGTCAGCCTCCAATGCCTTGATGGGCATTATCCGCGCATTCCACAGCAAGCCTGCCGTGCCTTTATCATTGTCGGCTGCAGCGGCGATTACCCCGGCCACATTGGTGCCGTGCCCGTTATCGTCATCGGGATATGTACCGTTTTCAATGAGATTGATGCCCGGCACCAGCTTGTCCTTCAAGTCGGGATGGGTCAGGTCCACTCCGGTGTCTACCACCGCAATCACCAGATCCGAGCCGGTGACCACGTCCCAGGCCTCCTCCGCACGAATCTGCTTCAGATAATGCTGGTTGGGCAGCAGCGGGTCATTGGGCGTACGCGCCACCTTCACCTTCTGGTTAGGTGAAATGGACTCTACCAGCGGGCTCCCCTTCCAATGGGCAAGCCATTCCTCTTCCCCCAGCTCAGGCAGCGGCAGGGCTACAGTGACGTGGGAGGCCGGATATTGCCGGACGATCCGGCTCTCCGCCAGGAATGCCTCCGGCGGCTCCTGGCGCCATTGAATGATCCATTCGGCGGGAACCTCTGCGGATTTACCCGGCTGCTCTCCGGTGCTCCGGACAGAGGAGCCGTTCGTAATGCCGGCGCATATAAACAACGCCAGCCCCAAGAGCATGATTATATATCTATATCCAATGGATCGCTCCATCTTCATTTCCAGATCCTCCCGGGTTCCGGCTTTCTACGCTATGCATGATGCATGGCGGAACCCTCTATTAAAAAACACTCCAAAGCCACATTATACATCACATCTGTTCGTTGTGGGGCGTATGGGGGAAATTTCTTATTGTGGAAGCGCATCCATTTTGCTGGCAGAGAGCATTGGACATTCAGGGACTTCACGGCCTGAATCAAGGGTCCTCCGCCACGCCCAAAACAGCAAAAGCCGGTCCCCCTGTTGACGGGAAACCGGCATTCATCAGCTTGCAGCAGCCACTCTTTTATGCGGACCAGAAATCGGTGGTAAAGGAGAAAATCTGGCTGATTCCCTCTATCAGCAGGTGGGGGAAGAAGCCCATCAGCACTCCCGCTGCGGCACATAGCCAGAGGGTAATAACCAACGGCGCAGCCGGACGCAGGACGGTTTCCTCCTCGTCCCGGCGCATGAACATCTGTCTGACCAGCCCGAAATAATAATAGAAGGAAATCACACTGGTAAGAATCATCACAGCTGCCAGCCAATATTGATGATTGGCTACGGCGCCGAACATAATGAAGATTTTGCCGAAGAACCCGCCTGTAACCGGAATTCCGGCCAGGGAGAGAATGATCAGGACCATTGCCGCCGCCGACCACGGTGCCCGGTAGTACAATCCGGCCAGCCCCTTCAGGGCTGTTCCGCCGCTGGACCGTTCCACCAGCATAATCATGGCGAAGGCGCCGATGTTCATGAACAGGTAGGCAATCAGATAAAACAGCAGCTCTTCGAAGGTGCTGTGATGCACCATGGAGTAGCCTGTGGCGATAGGCACCAACAGGTAACCTGCGTTGGCTATCCCTGAATAGGCCATCAGCCGCTTCAGATCCGCCTGGCGCAACGCCATGGTATTACCGATAATCATGGCAGCAGCCGCAAGGCCGGAGACGGCCAGGAAGGCGTCATGGCCCAATGGCATATCCGTGCTTCCGGCCAGGAGATCGTAGTAGACGTAGATCAAAACCCGGAACGTAACGGCAAACGCCGCCGCCTTGGACACCACCGCCAGAAAAGCGGTCACAGGCGTAGCCGCCCCTTGGTATGCATCCGGCGCCCAGGTATGGAATGGGGCCGCCGCCACCTTGAAGCCGAAGCCGGCCAGAAGCAGGAAGAAGGACAAGTACAGGATGGGGCCGAAGCTTTCGGCTGCAGCCGTCGAATCCAGCGCCGTGCGGATTTCCAGCAGATTGGTGGTTCCTGTCATGCCATAGAGGAAGGACATGCCGTACAGGATCACCGCTGAGGAAATTCCGCCCTGGATCAGGTATTTAAACGCACCCTCGTTAGCCAGGTGATGCTTCTTGCGGATGCCGACCATGATGTAGGTGGTGATACTCAAGGTTTCCAGACCGACGTACAAGGTGATGAGGTCAGCCGAGGAGGCCATAATCATTCCGCCCAGGACGGCGGGCAGGAACAGATAATAGAATTCTCCCTCGTGGAGGATCTCCTCTCTGTCCACACTGCCCAGGCTCATGAATACCACAAGTCCGGTGCCTGTCAGCAGCACCAGCTTGATCAGATTCGCGAAGTCATCCAGCCGGTAGCTCTGATTGAGCAGGGAGATTGGAGCATCCGTACCGAGCCGCGGGATGACCAGAGCTGCGGAAACCGCCAGCGCCACCACCGTGAGCCAGCCGAGAAGTGTCCGTTTTTGCTTGGCAGGCATGAACAAATCCAAAATCGACAAGAGGATGGCGGAGATGACCAAGGCCAGCTCCGGGGCCATATATGCTAAATCCCCGACGCGAAGTCCACTTAATTGACCCATTGATCTAACCTCCTAAGAGTTTTCACAACAGTGAAAGCTGGCATCGTAAGCATATGCTATTACTTTGCCGTGATGGTTTGTATGAAGGAATCGAAATCGGCTACCGTTTGGTACATGGTCTGGGTCAGGATTCCCGGATATACCCCCAGCAGGACGATAAACGCCGCCAGGATGATCATCGGGATCGCCTCCACCAGCCGGGCATCCTTCAGGCCGCTGTAAACCGGGCGCACCGGGCCGTAGCTGATGCCGAGCACTCCGCGGAGCACATATACCGCCGCCAGGATAATTCCCAAGGCCCCTACTATTGCGGCAGCAGGCAGGGAATCGAACAATCCCAGGAAGGCCATTAGCTCGCCGGGGAAGCCGGACAAGGCCGGAAGCCCCAGGGAGGCCATACCGGCAACCATCAGGATACCGCAGATAAACGGCAAAGACTTCGCCAGCCCTCCCAGCTCCCGCAGGTCGGTGGTCTCCGTCCGCTCATACAGGCTGCCCACTAACAGGAACAGGAGCGCTGAGATCAGCCCGTGGGACACCATTTGGAACAGAGCCCCCTCCAATCCCGTCAGATTAAAGGCGGCGATCCCCAGGATCACCACACCCATGTGGCTGATACTGGAGTAGGCTAGCAGCAGCTTGAAGTCATCCTGCCGGAGGGCCAGCACCGCTCCATACAGAATATTGATTACGCCCAGTATAGCCAGCGTCAGCGCCCAGGACTTCGCCTCCTGCGGGAACAGCAGCACCCCGAAGCGGATCAGCCCGTACGCCCCCATTTTCAGCAGAATCCCTGAGTGAATCATCACAATGGAAGGCGGAGCTTCGGCATGGACCTTCAGCATCCAGGTATGGAACGGGAAAATGGGAAGCTTGATGCCGAATGCGATGAGGATCAGCAGGAACATCACATGGCTGCCGCTGATGGTCCAGGACCAGCTGTCGCTTAACCGGATGGTCCATTCCAAGGCTTCCTTTAAATTGAAGGGATTGCCCTCTGCAATCATATTCACATACGAATCGGCACCGGAGCCAAAGAGATTCTTCTGGATTTCCCCCAGATGGCCGGTGAAGTAAAACTCGCTGCCGTTCTGCCCGAAACCCGCTGTCGCCACCAGAATCAGGAACGCAATGAGCATAATGGCTGAACCGACACCGTTATACAGCAGGAACCGGTTGGCCGCCTTCTCCCTGTGGATGAAGCCCCAGATGCCGATGAGGAAAAACATGGGCACGAGAGTGCTTTCGAAGAACAGGAAGAACAGGAACAGATCCTGGGCCATAAACACACCGAACATTCCCGTTTCCAACACGAGGAACAGGATATAGTAGAGCTTCCAGCGTTTTTTGATGAACTTGGAGGCCAATGCCGCCATCGCCGCAACCAGTGCGGTCAGGAATACCAGCGGCAGAGACATGCCGTCCACCGCCACAATATAGTCGAAGCGGAGAGTCAGACTGCTTATTTGCTGCGTCAGGTCAGGTCCGATGGGCAGCGGCAGATGGATCCAGCTATACTGCTCGGCGTACTGGTATCCGGCGCTGGAGGTATTGAAATCCACGTATAGCCAGGTGACCAGCGCAAGCGGAATCAGGGTGGCGATGATGGCTGTGAGCCTTATGGCTTTGCCGTTTTCCTTCGGAATAAACAAAAGCGCCAATACACCCAATAGCGGCGAGAAGGCTATCATGCTTAGAATCGGCAGATCATCCAACATGGAAGAACCTCCTTCCCGCAAAAGCCAGGATTATCACCACAATGGACAACAGGGTCACCAGACCGTAGGTTTGAACCTGGCCGTTCTGCACCCGCCGTCCCACATAACCGATACCCCGAACCCCGGCGGCAACGGCCCGGATCGCTCCATCAATGATGAAATCATCCACCAGCTGCAGCAGCTGGGCCAGCTTATGCAAGGGGGTGACGATAACCAGCTGATACAGCTCATCCACGTAATATTTGCGGTTGAGGACACGGGCTAAACCGGTTGGCTCCGCCTGGGTCCGCTCGCCTGCGGAACGGTACATCCACCAGCCTAATCCGAGACCGGCCAAAGCAACTGCCGTAGACAGAATCATGACCGTCCATTCGAGGCTTTCCGTGCCCGCCTTGCCGTCTGTCAGCCAGTCGCCCAGCCAGGAGTTAGCCTCTGGTACAAATACAAATCCGGCTACTACTGCCAGCACCGCCAGAACAGCCAGAGGCACGGTCATGGCAGCGGAGGATTCATGGGCTTGGGCCGCCCCTTCACTCCGGCTTTTCCCGGTGAAGACCAGCATGAACAGCCTAGCCATATAGAAGGCGGTCAGGAAGGAGCCAAGCAGCCCTACGGCAAACACCAGCTTGTTCTCATGATAGGCCACCGCCAGAATGGCATCCTTGGACCAGAAGCCGGACAACGGAACGATACCGGACAAGGCCAACGCGCCAATGGCAAAGGTCCAGGCGGTCACCTTCATACGGCGTCCCACTCCGCCCATTTCGTGAATATTTTGGGTATGTACAGCATGGATTACACTGCCTGCTCCCAGGAACAGCAGGGCTTTGAAGAAGGCATGGGTAAACAGGTGGAAAATCCCGGCGGTATACGCCATCCAGGTGCCCAGTCCCATGGCCATCATCATATAACCCAGCTGGCTGACTGTGGAGTACGCCAGAATCCGCTTGATGTCATTCTGGGCAAGTCCGATGGTAGCGGCAAAAATGGCGGTAAAGGCGCCGACAATCAGCACTACCAGCAATGCCGTATCGGAAGCCAGGAAGATGTCGTAGGTTCTGGCTACCAGATAAACCCCTGCCGCAACCATAGTCGCCGCGTGAATCAGGGCGGAGATGGGGGTTGGCCCTTCCATGGCATCAGGAAGCCAGACATGCAGCGGGAACTGGCCCGATTTACCTGCCGCACCCACGAAGATCAGAATCCCGATGCAGGTGATAATGCCGGGACTGATGTCCGGCGTTCCTTGGAACGCATTGTGAATGGACGGGAAATCCAGGCTATGGCCGGGCACATGCCAGAAGAGCATCAGCACCGCAATAAACAGCCCCACATCCCCGATCCGTGTGACGATAAAGGCCTTTTTGGCTGCCGCCCGCGCCTCTGGCTTCTGGTACCAAAAGCCGATCAGCAGGAACGAGCACACTCCTACCAGCTCCCAAAAGACGTACAGCTGCAGGAGATTAGGCGATATAACAAGGCTCAGCATGGAGAAGGTAAACAGCGACAGATAGCTGTAGAATACGGTAATGCGCTCGTCCTTGGCCATGTAGCTGGTCGAATACAGGTGCACCAATACACTGACCAATGTCACCACCACAAGCATTAACGCATTCAAGTTGGTAACTTCAAAGCCGAAACGAACGGAGGCATCCCCGATTTTCAGCCATTCAAACTCATCCCACCGGTAATCCCGCACATCCCCCAGGCGTTCGAAAAGGATAAGCAGCGAAAGAATAAGAGACAGCAGCACCCCGAAGGTGCCGACGATCGTACCGGTGCTTTTCATCTGCTTGCCGAAGGCGATCAGAATGAGAAAGGCCAGCAGCGGAAATACGGGAACCAGCCACGCCAGATGTGAGAATTCCAACACGAACCCCCCTTAGATGCATCTCCTTACACGATTGGACAGACTTATTTTTTGAGCATATCCATTTCATTCACATCCGTTGTGCCTCTGTTCCGGTACAAAGCAATGAGCAGGGCCACCCCTATGGCAACCTCCGCCGCCGCAACGGTTATTGTAAACAGAGAGAATACCTGTCCGGTAATGGAGGGGTTGACCCCCAGCTTAGAGAACGCCACCAGATTCAGGTTCACGGCGTTTAACATGAGCTCCACGGACAAGAGCACGATAATGGCGCTTTTTTTGGATAAAGCCCCGTATAAGCCGATGCAGAACAGAATGGCGGCCAGCATCAGATACGAGCTGATTTGGTCATTCATACTACTCCTCCTCCCGTTTGGCCAGCACAATGGCGCCGATGAATGCTACTGTGAGGAGCACGGACATCAGCTCGAAGGGAATCACATGGGCACTGAACAGCTGGATGCCGATGGCCTCCGTATTGTTTTCGCCGGGATCAAAGGCCGTTGGAGCAGGGAAGCTGGTATTCTGGATGGCATAAAACAGGATGCCGAAAAAAGCGACGATGCCGATGCCCAGGAGCCAGTTATGCAGCGGTCGCTTGAGCTCCGTTTCCTCGCTTTCATGTTTGGTCATCATGATGCCGAAGATCATCAGAATCGAAATGGCGCCGGCATAAATCAGCACCTGCACAAACGCCACAAATTCCGCGTTCAGGAGCACATACAGTCCCGCCAGACTAAGGAAGGTCACGGCCAGGGAAACCACCATATGGATTACGCGGGTCAGGCTCATAGCGAAGATCGCGCCGCCAATGGCCAGGAGGGCAAACACAAAAAACATCAAATTGGCAGGAGTCAAAAACAAATCCTTCAGGCCGTCCCAGATTGAACCGAGCATGCCGAGTACCTCCTAAGGGCTTTGCTGTAAGGCAAAGCCTACTTCGTGAGCATAGGCTGAGTTTTTGCGTGAGCAAAAACTAACTTCGTAAGCATCCGCCGGGCTTTCCGTGAGGAAAGCCTACTTCGTGAGCGGGCGTGTGAACCAGCTTCTATTCATGGGCGACTGCCGGTATGGAATGGGCGGACTTCTTACGGACCAGGAGGCCGTTATTTCGCGCTAAACCCCGCCTTGGAACTTCTAACGGACCACAGAGCCGTTATTTCCTCATTTCAGGCCAACTTGCGGCTCAATTAGGTTAAATAACGGCTCTCATGTCCGTTAGAAATTCTAACCAGCCTTTTTTCGCCAAATAACGGCTCTCACGTCCGTAAGCCCCTTGGGAGTGCAGCACCCAACGTCCCAGCCGGCCCACATCACACGCAGCAGCGTCCCACATCTAACTTGCAGCAGCCGGCTGCCTAAGCCAAACTGCCCATCAACGCACAAGCCCATGATTACATCCAGTATACCCCATATTTTACCAATGCGCACTTTGAATGTATGATCCTTTGGGAAATCAAAACAATTTCTCTGCCCGTTCCCCCACCAGGAGAGCGTCACACCATCACCCGAACTCAACCACCGTACGTTTACTCCTTCGCCGCCCCGGCCTTGCCCTTAGGCAGCTGCGAGATATTGTCCTGGCGGACCAGCTTGTTATTGTTGTCCAGCCAATCCCGGTCCTTGAACAGATCATCCCGGCTGAATGCCGCAAGCTCGAAGTTGTTGGTCATCACAATCGCCTCAGTGGGACATACCTCCGTGCACAGATCGCAGAGAATGCAGATTTCGAAGTTGATGTCGTAAGTATCGATGACCTTGCCCTTCTTCTCCGGGTCAGGATTGGGCTTGCCCGTCAGGGTAATGCATTCCGTGGGGCAGATCCGGGCGCACTGGTTGCAGACGATGCATTTCTCCGGATCGAAGTGCTGGATTCCCCGGAAGCGGTCCGGCATCTTAAGCGGTGCATCCGGGTAGGCGTATGTGACCTTCTTTTTCAGCATCTGTTTGAAGGTGAAGCCCATTCCCTTGACAATTCCCTTCATGCGAACGCCTCCTTTCGCTTTGCGAATGACCGGCCGGGACCGGTATTTTATCTGAATAGCTCCATCACCAGCGCCGTAATAAAAATATTAGCCAACGCCAAGGGCAGCAGCACTTTCCAGCCGAAGCTCATCAGTTGGTCGATCCGGACGCGGGGCATGGTAGCCCGCAGCCAGAACAAGAGGAACACCACCGACGCGAATTTCAGCAGGAACCAGACGATGCCCGGGATAAACTCGAGGAACGGGAAGGGCGCATACCAGCCGCCCAGGAACATAGCCGTGGTCAATGCCGCAATGGCGAACATGTATACATACTCGGCCAGCATGAAGAACGCAAACCGGAAGCCGCTGTATTCCACGTGATAGCCGGCCACCAGCTCCGACTCCGCCTCCGGCAAGTCGAAGGGGGTCCGGTTCAGCTCGGAAACGGCTGCTATAAGGAACACGCCGAAGGCTACAATCTGCGGCAGGAAGTTCCAGTTCCAGAAGCCGGAGCCCTGATGCAGCACGATGTCCCGGATGTTCATGGTGCCGCTCATCATAATAATGCCGGTCATGGACATCACCAGGGGAATTTCGTAGCTGATCATCTGAGCCGCGGAACGCATGCCGCCCAAGAGTGCGTATTTATTGTTAGAAGCCCAGCCCCCCAGCACAATGCCAATGGTAGAGATGCTGGACAGCGCCGCATAATACAGCACCCCCACATTGAGACTGGAGAAGTACCCCCAGCTGGTGTAGGGAATTGCCGCCAGCACGGCGAAGGAAGGCACAAACACAATCGCCGGCGCCAGAATAAACAGATGCCGGTCCGCCTTGGCCGGGATGGTATCCTCTTTAATGAGGAGCTTCAGCACATCCGCCACCGTCTGGAGAAGCCCCATCGGTCCCGTCCGGGTTGGCCCGTGCCGCAGCTGCATCCAGCCGATGACCTTACGCTCGAAGAAGATAGCATAGGTTACGAAACCCAATACCAGAAGCAGCATGGTAACCGCCACCAAGAGAAACAGGCTGAAGCTGCCCAGCGTCAGCTCTCGGGTCAATAAATCCGTCATCAGCCATCCACCTCTCCGACGACAATATCAATTCCGCCCAGAATGGTAATCAGGTTGGTCATGGTTTCCCCGACCAGCAGCTTGGGAAGAATCTGCAGATTCACAAAGGACGGCCGCTTGAACTTCAGCCGGTACGGCTTATCCTTGCCCTTCGATATAATGTAGCAGCCGATTTCCCCGCGCGGGGATTCGATGCTTGAGAACAGCTCGCCTTCCGGCACACGAAGCACCCGGGGAGCCTTGCCCATCGTCTCGCCTTCATGGGGGAATTGCTCCAGCGCCTGCTCCAGAATCCGCAGGGATTGGACAATCTCCTCCATCCGCACCAGGTAGCGGGCGTAGCAGTCGCCCCCCGTCTGCACCGGCACATCGAATTGGAAGCGGTCATAGATGCAATAGGGCTGCTTCTTGCGCACATCATAATCCACACCGGTACAGCGCAGGTTGGCACCGCTCAAGCCGTAATTGATGGCCGTTTCCGCATCGTAACGCCCCACACCTTTAATCCGCGCCAGGAAAATCTCGTTGCCGCTGACCAGTGTATGGTACTCCTCCAGCTTCCCAGGCATGGAGCGGACAAAATTCCGCACCTTCTCAATCCAGCCCTCGGGAGCATCCCACTTCACACCACCCACCCGCATGTAGTTATAGGTGAGACGGGCGCCGCTGAGCTCGTTGAACAAATCGATGATGGTTTCCCGGTCACGGAAGGCGAACAAAAACGGGCTCATGGCTCCGATATCCAACAAATATGTACCCCACCAAACCAGGTGGCTGGCAATCCGCTGCAGCTCCATCACAATCAGCCGCAGGAATTGGGCTTTTTCGGGAATCTCCAGCTCCATCATTTTCTCGACGGTGTTTACAAACACATAGTTATTGGTCATGGCCGACACATAATCCAGCCGGTCCGTATAGGGAATAATCTGCGTATAATTCAGGTTCTCCGCCAGCTTCTCGGTGCCCCGGTGGAGATAACCCATGACAGGAATCGCCTCGGTAATCACCTCGCCGTCCAGCTTGACGATCACCCGGAAAACTCCGTGGGTGGAAGGATGCTGGGGACCTACATTCAAGAGCAGTTCTTCAGTACGCAATGCCACTTGTGTCACACCTCCGGATCCAGCGGTTCGTAGTCCTTGCGCAGCGGATGACCTTCCCAGTTATCCGGCAGCATAATGCGCACCAGATTGGGATGTCCCGGAAAATCCACACCCAATAAATCGAAGATTTCCCGCTCATGCCAGTCCGCCCCTGCCCATATGCCAGTGATGGAAGCCACAGAAGGGGCCGTCCTGTCCAGCTTCACCTTCACACCGAATTCCTGCATGTCGTCCATCCGCAAGAAATGATAGATCACTTCCAGATGCGTCTCCAAATCCGATCCTGCCAGATTACGCAGATACGTCATCCGCAGGCCGGGGTGGTCATGGAGCAATGCGGCGGCCGCCTCCATTACGGCGGGGTCAAGCACAACACAGGGAAGATGATCGTCCCTTTCGTTGATAAAAGCCTCCAGTACCGCAGCCTCGCCCAGCGCCTCCTTCAAAATGCCTACGAATCCGTCCAGCACCGGCTGCTTCGGAGACGGGGGTTTGGGCGGCGCATCTGCCGCTTCTTCTCCCGCCTCGGCTTTCTTCGCCGCTTCCCGGGCGGCTGCCCGGGCCGCTCTGGCTTCCGCGGCTGCTTTGGCTTTGGCCTCCTTGGCCGCCGCTTCGTCCGCTCCGCCCTCCGCAGGTGCAGGGGGTTCCCCTGAGGGCTCCTTGATTTCGTCACTCACGTGCCGTCACCTGCTTCCCGGTTTTGGCTTCATACCGTATCTTTTCCTGAAGCTTGTTGATACCGTAGATCAGCGCTGCCGGATTAGGCGGGCAGCCCGGAATGTACACATCGACAGGAACCACCTGGTCCACCCCTTTTACAACGGAATAAGACCGGATATAAGGCCCACCCGCAGTGGCACAGGAGCCCATGGCAATCACCCACTTGGGCTCGGGCATCTGATCATACAGCCGCCGCAGAAGGGGGGCCATCTTCTTCGTGACCGTGCCTGCCACCAGCATCACGTCGGATTGCCGTGGAGATGTCCGGAAGATAACGCCGAACCGGTCCAGGTCATAGTGGGACGCACCGGTACCCATCATTTCAATGGCGCAGCAGGCAAGCCCGAAGGTCAGTGGCCAGAGGGAATTGCTTCTCGCCCATCCCTTCAGCTGCTCCAGAGTGGTCATAAACACATTGCGCTCCAGCTCCGCTCTTTCGTCAGGGGAAATATCCTTTAAAGTGAAGTCCATTGCAGCACCTTCTTCTTCCAGGCGTAGATGAGGCCAACCAATAGGAGAAGCACAAACACCATCATTTCCACCAGCGCAAAAAGCCCCAGCTTATTGTACGCTACGGCCCAAGGATATAAAAATACCGTTTCTACATCAAAAATGACAAACATCAGCGCAAACAGATAATACCGGATGTTAAAACGGACTTGACCTACTCCCACAGGCTCGTTACCGCTTTCATAGGTAGTCGCCTTTTCAGGAAGGGGTCTGGATGGCCGCAATAGCCGGCCGATGGTTAACGCAGCGATGGGCAGCAGAATGCCCAAGCCGATGAATATGGCCACCAGAACATAGTTATTGGTGTACATAACCGCCATCACCTCCGTAAGCTATAGTTTTTTCATATGGAGAGCTTAACTTTATCTTATAAACGCCCTCCAATTATAACAAACCTACAATTTTGTGTCTAATAAAAATCATTTTAAATAAACCTTTGTCCACTTTGTTGCATACCTTGTATTACAGGGTAAAATATCCTCTCTTGCTTTATTTTATTCCCGGTTACAGATTAAAAGCAATCCGAGATGACCATAATGCAGATAAAAGCAAGAATATTACAACCTCTGGTAAATGTTCACAAAACGTTCGCGAACAAACCTTGGATGCTCTCATATGGTATAATAGTAGTGAGAAAGCGCATACAACTCGAGAAAAGGAGGGTGCCTTGTATGTTCTGGTCCAAAAAGAAACGCCACGCCGCCAAGAATGCCGCTGAAACGGAAGCGGGTACAGAGCTATCTCCCTCTGTTGTCTCCGCTAACATCGACGACGTCAAACGGATTATCCGGGAATTTGAGCAGCATCTGCCCAAAGGGATTAACCGGACGGTTCTCATCGGACAAGACAACGAGATTAATTTCCAGCTGCTTCTCCCTGTGATGGGAGGGATTCCCCAGGAGAGGTACTACATGTCCCGGGAGACCTTCGAAATATTCCCGGAGGAGGACAAGCACATTGCCGTCTGGCTGGATGTGGTGCAGCGGGCGGTGGACGAATACATCATCGAAGAAAAAAACATCCCCGTCCTGCCTGGAGATACCCGGAAGAAAATCAGCTACAACCTGCTGCAAAACAACTATTATCTGAAAGAAAAACCACCTGTGGACTTTTACCTGACAGATTTGGAGGATATGATCACCCATGTACCCCAAGAATAACACACACCAACAAAAATAGAGCAGCCCAGAATTCCTCTGGAGCTGCTCTATTTTTATGGGCATGAAGGGAGGGGGGCTCCCTCCGTTGATTAATGCTCTTTTTTTGCCACCTTCATCCGGTTGAGTGCACGCTGCAGCGCCATCTCCGCCCGGCGGTGGTCAACATCATCCCGTCTGGCCTGCAGGCGCTTCTCAGCACGCTGCTGGGCTGCCAGCGCCCGCTCCAGGTCAATCTCGGAGGGGAACTCTGCCGTTTCAGCCAGAATGACCACTTTATTCTTGCGCACTTCCATAAAACCGCCGCTGACCGCGATGATTTCAGTAGCGCCGTTTCTTTTGATTTGCAGCGGACCGATTTCAAGCGGGGTTACCAGGGGAATATGATGAGGCAGAATACCCAGCTCACCCTCCGCGCCGCGGACAATAATCATCTCCACGTCCTGCCCGTAAACCTTCCGCTCCGGAGTGACAATTTCCAATAAAAATGTACTCACGGACCATTCCTCCTGTCCTGTAATAACTTTGGTCCAGGCCGAAGGCCGGATAAAGTTATGGAAGCGTCGAATTTGACGAAGGCAAATTGACGGGCTCTACCCCAAATTAAAGGGTGTTAGCCTTCTCGATTGCCTGCTCAATAGTTCCCACGTTGTGGAAAGCCGCTTCAGGAAGGTCGTCGTGTTTGCCCTCCAGCACTTCCTTAAAGCCGCGTACGGTTTCTTTAACCGGTACATATACACCCGGTTGGCCGGTGAATTGCTCGGCCACGTGCAGCGGCTGGGACAGGAAGCGTTGCACTCTCCGCGCCCGGCTTACTACAAGCTTGTCTTCATCGGACAATTCATCCATACCTAGGATGGCGATAATGTCCTGAAGCTCCTTGTAGCGCTGCAGGAGGCGTTTTACATTTTGGGCAACCATGTAGTGCTCTTCTCCAACCACCTGGGGATCCAAAATCCGTGAGGTGGACGCCAGCGGGTCTACCGCCGGGAAGATACCGATGGAGGCAATGCCCCGGTCCAGGTTGGTGGTGGCATCCAAGTGGGCAAACGCCGTTGCCGGCGCCGGATCCGTATAGTCATCCGCAGGCACGTAGATGGCCTGGATGGAGGTAACGGAGCCCTTCTTGGTGGAGGTAATACGCTCCTGGAGCTGACCCATTTCGGTAGCGAGGGTCGGCTGGTAGCCTACCGCAGAAGGCATCCGGCCAAGCAGCGCGGATACTTCGGAGCCCGCTTGGGTGAAACGGAAGATGTTGTCGATGAAGAGCAGCACGTCCCGGCCCTCTTCGTCACGGAAATATTCTGCCATGGTCAAGCCGGTCAGCGCTACGCGCAGACGAGCTCCGGGAGGTTCGTTCATCTGGCCGAACACCATCGCCGTTTTGGCGATAACGCCGGAGTCTACCATTTCGTGGTAGAGGTCATTGCCTTCACGGGTCCGTTCGCCAACACCTGCGAATACGGAGATACCGCCATGCTCCTGGGCGATATTGTGAATCAGCTCCTGCATGGTAACCGTTTTGCCTACACCTGCGCCGCCGAAAAGGCCGATCTTGCCGCCCTTCATGTAAGGGGCCAGCAGGTCGATAACCTTGATGCCGGTTTCCAGCATTTCGGCTTGGGTGGTCAGGTTTTCGAAGGTAGGCGCCGGCTTGTGGATCGGGCTGGTGAAGGTGCGGTCGGCTGCGCCGCCGCCGTCAATGGGCTCGCCCAATACGTTGTATACACGGCTCAGGGTTGCCGGTCCTACTGGTACAGTAATCGGGGCACCGGTATCGATAGCTTCCATGCCACGGACAAGTCCGTCGGTGGAGGACATGGCCACGCAGCGGACCACGTTGTCGCCCAGATGCACGGCAACCTCAACGGTCAGGTTGATGTCCTGCTCGCCGGGCTTCTCTGCTTTTTTGGAAATATGAATGGCGTTCAGAACGTCAGGCAGCTCTCCGCGTCCGAATTCAACGTCGATAACCGGCCCGGTGATCTGAAGCACACGGCCTTTGTTCATGATTGGTTTCTCCTCCTATGCGGCTTGCGCCTCCCGCTTACGATTGGGCGTTGGCGCCTCCGACAATCTCCGAGATTTCCTGCGTTATGGCCGCCTGGCGGGCACGGTTGTACTGCAGGGTATACGATGAAATCAGCTTCGTGGCATTCTTCGTGGCACTGCCCATGGCGGTCATCTGCGCGCCGAACTCACTGGCCTTGCTCTCCAGCACAGCGCTGTAGATCAGTGTTTCCGCATACTTGGGAAGCAGCACCTGAAGCACAGCCTCCGGTGAAGGTTCGTATTCATAATCCGCAGATTCAGCGCTTTGGGAGATATGTTCCAGCGGAAGCAGACGCTTGACCGTCGGAATTTGCGTCAAAGCATTCTTGAATACGTTGTAGACCAGATAGAACTCATCAAAGGTTTGGTTGGCATAAAAATCCACTGCCTTGCCCGCCAGCTGGCGGATATCGGAAAAGTCAGGTGTGTTGGGGAGTCCGGTGACTTCGTCCAGAATGGGAATATTCCGTCTGCGGAAGAAATCCCGTCCTTTGCGTCCCACCACCATCAGCGCATATTCATCCGGAGACTTATGCTTCTCCTTCAAAACCTGCATCAGCGTCCGGAGCAGGTTGGAGTTGAACCCCCCCGCCAGCCCGCGGTCCGAGGTGATGATCAGATAGCCGGTCCGCTTCACAGGACGGGTTTCCAGCATGGGATGATCCACATCTCTCGCCACCGCCGTGACATGGGACAGCACCTCCCGGATCTTCTCGGCATAGGGCCGGGAAGCCTCCGCAGATTGCTGCGCCTTCTTCAGACGCGATGCCGCCACCATTTCCATGGCCTTGGTAATCTGCCGGGTACTCTTAACACTGACAATCTGCCGCTTAATCTCGCGAATACTCTTAGCCATTAAAAGTCACCGCCCTATACGTTAGTGGCGAAGCCCTTGCGGAACTGTTCAATGGCCGCTTGCAGCGCCTTTTCATTGTCGGCGGTCAGATCCTTGGTATCCCGGATGGAAGCCAGAATCTCCGGCTTGCTGGTGTCCAGATACATGAGGAATTCCCGTTCGAATCGGAGGATATCGGGTACCGGAATTTCGTCCAGATAACCCTTGGTAGCTGTGTAGATGCTGACCACTTGCTTTTCAACCGGAAGCGGCTGGTTAACGCCTTGCTTCAACAGCTCCATCAGACGGGCGCCGCGGTTCAAGCGGGCCTGGGTAACACGGTCCAGGTCGGAGCCGAACTGGGCAAATGCCGCCAAGTCGCGGTATTGGGCCAGGTCCAGACGCAGGGTACCGGCAACCTTCTTCATGGCCTTGATTTGTGCGGAGCCGCCTACCCGGGATACGGACAGACCGACGTTAACCGCAGGACGCTGGCCGGAGTAGAACAGGTCGGACTCCAGGAAGATCTGGCCGTCGGTGATGGAAATTACGTTAGTCGGAATATAAGCGGAGATATCGCCCGCTTGGGTTTCAATAAAGGGAAGCGCCGTCAGAGAGCCGGCTCCCAGATCATCGGAGAGCTTGGCCGCACGTTCCAACAGGCGGGAGTGCAGATAGAATACGTCGCCGGGGAAGGCTTCCCGTCCCGGAGGACGGCGGAGCAGCAGGGACAATTCCCGGTAGGCTGCGGCTTGCTTGGACAGGTCATCATAGATGATCAGCACATGCTCGCCCTTGTACATGAAATACTCGCCCATGGAGCAGCCTGCGTACGGAGCCAGGAACAACAGAGGGGACGGTTCGGAAGCACTTGCAGTCACGATAATGGTGTAATCCATGGCATCGTGGCGGCGCAGGGTTTCCACAACCTGGGCAACGGTGGATTGCTTTTGGCCGATAGCCACATAGATACATTTCACGCCGTTGCCTTTTTGGTTGATGATGGTGTCGATGGCAATAGCGGTTTTACCGGTTTGGCGGTCGCCGATAACCAGCTCCCGTTGGCCCCGGCCGATAGGAATCATCGAGTCGATAGCCTTGATACCGGTTTGCATGGGCTCATGCACGGATTTCCGCTGCATAACACCCGGTGCGGCCGCTTCCAGCGGACGGGTTTGTGTGGAGGGAATGGGACCCAGACCGTCCAGCGGCTGGCCCAGCGGATTCACGACACGGCCCAGCAGGCCTTCGCCTACGGGAACCTCCATGATCCGTCCGGTCCGTCTGACCTGGTCGCCTTCACGGATATCCGTGTACGGGCCCAGGATGATGATACCGACGTTGTCGGCTTCCAGGTTAAAAGCATAACCCATGACGCCGTTGGTAAACTCCAGGAGCTCGCCCGCCATGGCGTTACCCAAACCGTGGGCGCGGGCAATACCGTCGCCGATGTGGATGACGGTGCCAATTTCCGCCACTTCCATATCCGCTTTATAGTTTTGAATCTGATTTTTAATCAGGTTGCTGATTTCTTCTGGCTTGATACTCAACTGCCCTCACCCCTATCTACATTACTTGAGACGCCTGCAATGTCTTTTCCAGCCGCTTCAACTTGCCGGAGAGGCTTCCGTCATACAGCGTGTCGCCGATCCGTACCTTGATGCCGCCCAGCAGGCTTTGGTCCACAATATTGGTAACCTGAATGGTCTTTCCTGTCACAGCCCCAAAACGCGCCTGGATAGAGGCAGTCTCCTGCTCTGAAAGCGGCATGGGAGAATAGACAACCGCTTCGGTCCGTCCAAGGGCCTCCCCTGCAATTCGGACAAATTCATCGCAGACAGCAGGGATCAGAAGAGCCCGCTTGCGCTCCACCAAAAGACGGAGGAGATTCAGCACGGCCTCCGATACCTTGCCCCCAAATATGCGGAGGAGCAAATCCGTCTTGACGTTAGCGTCGATATTGGGATGGCTCAGAACAAGCTCCAGCTCCGGATGCGCCAGCACCGTCACCGCTTCTTTCAGTTCAGCGATGGCCTGCTCGGTGATCCCCGATTCCGCTG
The DNA here is from genome assembly GCF_046098205.1 of Paenibacillus mesotrionivorans. NCBI lineage: Bacteria > Bacillati > Bacillota > Bacilli > Caryophanales > Paenibacillaceae > Paenibacillus > Paenibacillus mesotrionivorans. Next base: position 160,315 of record NZ_JBJURJ010000014.1, read on the forward strand.
CCACCTCGTATAACGCCTTGGCATACCGCTTGGCTGCTGTCAGATCTTTGGTCATCCTTTGTCCCCTACCTCTTTCAGGTATTGCTCAACCAAATCCTGCTGGCTCTTCTCATCGACTTGCTTCTCGATGATCTTGGAGGCGATCATGACGGACATAGCGCCCACCTGCCCCTTCAATGCCGCAACGGCCTTGTTCTTCTCGGCCTGGATATCGTTCAGCGCTTCCTGCTTGATCCGTACGGACTCATCCTTGGCCTGCTTCAGCAGCTCCTCAGATTGGTGCAGGCTGGATACCCGGGCTTGCTCCACAATCTGGAACGCCTCTTTGCGCACATCCTGCATGGCCTGCTTCTGCTCCTGAAGGAATTGCTCCGCCTGGGTCCGGTTGTCCTCGGCGGCCTTCAGCTGGCTTTGCACCAGTTCACGGCGTTTTTCCATGACGCTGAACAGAGGCCCGAAGGCGTACTTATTCAAGAAGAAATACAGAAGCACGAAGCCAAATATAGTAAAAACGGTATTTTCCCAATGAAAACTCATTTGTTGTCACTCCCTCCTGCAAGGATTGCCCGCTTCGACAGGCGTGTATGCAAAATGAAGGCGTGGATGGCTCCAGTGAGACCCTCCCCGCCTCAAGCTCCTTATTAGAGGGCTTACACTCCAGCGAAATACATCAGGAACGCAAGAACCGCTGCAATCAGGGGCACAACTTCGACGATACCAACACCGATAAACATGGTGGTTTGCAAAGCGCCGCGCAGCTCAGGCTGACGGGCCATGCTTTCTACTGTTCTGCTCACGATCATACCGTTACCGAAACCTGCGCCGATTGCGCCCAGACCTACTGCAATTGCTGCTGCCAAAAATTCCATGACTTAAATTCCTCCCAAATGTTTGTTTTTTGTGGATCCGGCCCTCAACGGCTGGTCCAATCTAAACCTGATAGTGCTTAATGCTCCTCATGAACCGCAGCCTGCGATATGTAAACCATGGTTAGCATTGTGAACAAAAACGCCTGGATGGCGCCTACGAAAATACTGAAGCCCTGCCATACGGCCAGCATCGGCCAACTGGCCCACGTAGCCATCAAAATAACCCCGATGAGAATTTCGCCGGCGAAGATGTTGGCGAATAGCCGGATGGCCAGCGTCAACGGCCGGGCGATCTGCTCGATCAGGTTCAGCGGCAGGAAAATCGGATACGGCTCCAGGTAATGCTTCAAGTAATGCTTGCGGTTCTTGGTGAAGCCCAGATAGTGAATCAGGAAAAAGACGATCAGAGCCAGCCCCAAGGTGACGGAAATATCCGCCGTCGGTGACTTCCAGAAGTTCAGGGCAATATGCTTGCCAGTCTCATGGGCGTGAGCCAGCATATCGGCATCCACAATCGGGAATCCGAACCAGGACAGCGGTCTTTCAATCTCAAAAACCACTGCAAAGGGAAGGCCCAGCAGATTGCAGATAAAGATGAACATGATCAGCGTCATTCCCAGTCCCACAAAGGGCTTTGCCCGCGAAAGCGGCATGGCGCTGGCCACAATATTGTGGACAAAATCCACCACCCACTCCAGGAAATTCTGCATGCGGGAGGGTTTCTCCACCGAGAGGTTCCGGACAGCAAGCCGGGCAATAATGATGGTGATGAGAATCGCCACAATCATCGGCAAAATAACGGAGATATCAATGTTCAATCCGCCGATACGGAGAATCGGTGACTCATGCATGATGTTTTCACCTCTTTTCACTTTGGAGTCTGTGCTGTCTTGCAGATCCCAGACCGAACAGAAATGCGCATGTCTGGACAAAGAAGAAACCAATAATGGTAGTGCTTATGTGAAAAGCGGGAAAGCGGAGGCAGATGATGACCGCAATGGAAAGCATGGCGACCCTGGAGATAAATCCCAAGCCGGCCCGTTTCCCTGTGTTCTCCAGGGCGATCCGGGTTATGGCATGCACACGGGATTGGAGAATACGGCCGTTAATGAGGCTGATGCAAACTCCTAAAACCAGGCCGGCGGCATAGGTCTTCAACGGTGGGCTGAATGCCCACACAAACAGACAAATCGACATAAAAAACATGGAAGCACGGAAAATGCGGCGCATCAGAATGTCTAATTCACTCATTCGTTTCCTCCAGAATTCGCATGATCATCAGCACAATGCTTCCCAGGCCTGCGAACAGCCCGCCCAATACTCCAATAATTGACCATGGCGTCCAGCCGGTGTGCCTGGCAAGATAGGTGCCGATGAAATACCCGAGCACAATGCAAACCACAAGGTTCATGCCGATTGCACTGGCAATACCCGCATATTTCCAGGGATTACTACGGATAGGGGGTTTGCTCATGGAATCCCGTCCATTCCCGCTGCAATAGAAAACTCAACAGCTTCATAATGGCATTGCGTTCCAATGGATTTTGTTTGTCCAATTTGCCGCAGGCATCAATCGTTACTTATTGTAGCGTCGCCGGGCAAGGTTTGTCAATCAGCACAAATTGAGGCAATTTGATGAACGAGAGCGAAAAAATGCTGATAACTAAAGGATTTTTGATATATAACCAGACAGTGCAACTGTATGGTGTGATTTTAATCATTGACAGCGCTATCTGGTATTTAATGTAAATTATATTTTATGGCTGGAAAGGCTCCGGTTTGGCTTCCACCAGACCGAAATAATGCTTGATCGCCTGCACAATCCGCTCGGAAACCTTGCCGTCCCCGTACGGGTTAGAGGCCTGGCTCATCCTGCGGTACAGCTCCTCATCGGTCAAAAGCGCTCTGGCGCGGTTGTATACCGCCTCTTCATCCGTGCCCACCAGCTCCAGTACGCCTGCGCCGATCCCTTCCGGACGTTCCGTGGTATCCCGCAATACCAGTGCCGGAATGCCGAATGCGGGGGCTTCCTCCTGAATGCCGCCGGAATCGGTCAGAATCAGATGGGTATGGGGGTAAAAGTTGTACAGATCCATCACATCCATAGGCGCGGTCAGCTTGATCCGGGGATGGTTGCCGAGAATCTCCTGGGCCGGCTTCTGCACATCGGGATTCAGATGGACGGGATACACAATCGCCACATCCTCGAACTCGTCGGCAATCCGCTTGACGGCGTTGAAGATCCTCCGGTGCGGCTCGCCGATGGCTTCCCGGCGGTGGGCAGTCATGAGAATCAGGCGTTTGCCTTGGGCCCAATCCAGCAGCGGATGGGAATAGTCCGGACGGACCAGATACTGCATGACGTCGGTGATGGTATTTCCGGTTATGTAAATCGAGTCTTCCGGTTTGTTCTCCTTGCGCAGATTATCTGCAGACCATCCGGTAGGCGCAAAGTGCATGTCGGCAATAACCCCGGTCAGCTGGCGGTTCATTTCCTCCGGGAAGGGGGACAGCTTGTTCCAGGTTCTGAGCCCGGCTTCCACATGGCCCACCTTGATCTGCTGCAGCAGGGCCGCGTAGGAGGCCAAGAAGGTGGTGGAGGTGTCGCCGTGCACCAGAATCAGATCCGGCTTGGCTTCCGCCAGAATCGGCTCCAGCTCTTGAATTACCCGGACCGACAGCCCGGAGAGGGTCTGGCGCTCCTTCATGATATCCAGATCGTAATCCGGCTTGATCTCAAATTGGTTCAGCACCATGTCCAGCATCTGCCTGTGCTGGGCCGTTACACAGACCACAGAATCTATTTCGGCATTATGCTTCGCGAGCTCCAGTACCAAAGGAACCATCTTGATCGCCTCAGGGCGGGTTCCGAAGATGGTCATGACCTTGATCCGCTTCATGGGTTAATCCCCTTCTTTCTCTTCATAGAGCAGGACGGAGCTTCCTCTCCTGATGGGAGGAACTCCGCCTGGCAAAATTTCTATTCTTATACGTGGAGATGACTACTTGGTTCCAAACAGGCGGTCGCCTGCGTCGCCCAGGCCGGGAACGATATAGCCATGCTCGTTCAGGTAGGTGTCGATGGCGGCCACATAGATGTCCACATCGGGATGCGCCTCTTGGACGGCACGGATGCCTTCCGGAGAAGCGATCAGATTCATCATTTTGATTTGGGTGCAGTTGCGCTTCTTCAGCACGTCGATGGCTGCGATGGCGGAGCCGCCGGTAGCCAGCATCGGGTCGATGACAATCAGCTCGCGCTCGGTCACATCGGTGGGAAGCTTCACATAATATTCAACCGGCTGCAGGGTTTCCGGATCGCGGTACAGGCCGATATGTCCTACCTTGGCGGCGGGAATCAGCTTCAGCACCCCATCCACCATGCCCAAGCCTGCCCGCAGAATCGGGATCAAGCCCAGCATCCGGCCGGAGATGATTTGGCACTCGGCTTCGGAAACCGGCGTCTTCACAGTCGTCTTTTCCAGCGGAATATCTCTTGTAATTTCATAGGCCATCAGCGTAGCCACTTCATCCACAAGCTCCCGGAAATCCTTCGTGTTGGTCGTCTCATCCCGGATGAAGGTCAGCTTATGCTGAATCAGCGGATGATCACAAATAAAAACTTTACCCATTCTTTTGTTCCTCCCACAAGAGCCTGAAAACCCCGGTTTGCCTTTTTTGCAACTTCTAACAGTTTTCGGCATAAATCTTATCTATTATACCACAGGTTTTCGCCAATACCATAGGGTGCAAAAGATGGCGCGCAAAGTCCTGCAAACCCTCTCGCCACTCTTTATCCCGGGGGTCAAACTTGGTTCACTGGCTGGCTGTCCGGGAGGCTTCGGTTCGCCGGTTAGGGCTCCCAAGGGCCTTAGGTTCACCTTACGGACTGAGCGGCCGTTATTTCGTGAATACCAGCCTCTTCGGCAGACTAACGGACACGAGAGGCGTTATCGGCTCCGAAAACCATGCAAACTTTCTATTTTCCACCAGATAGCGGATTGTCAGTCCGTAAGATTGAGAAACGCAAATTTTACGTACAATAGCGGATTCTGTGTCCATTGGAGACAGGCACGGTTTAATGTGGGCCAACGTAAGGGGCGCTGCAATGAAGGCAGCGGCAAAAAAACCGGCCTCCCGTATTGGCGGAGGCCGGCAGATTTAAGGAGTCTGGCTCTTAGTAGGCAAGATCCTGGTACAGCGGGAAACGCTGGTTCAGCTCACGGACCATGGCACGGGCCTTATCGTGGGCGGCAGCGTCCTCCGGATTTTTCAGCGTCAGGCCGATAATCTTGGCAATCTCCTTCATCGCTCCCTCGTCCATGCCACGGGTGGTGACGGCGGGGGTTCCGAGGCGGATGCCACTGGTGACAAACGGGCTGGTGGGGTCAAACGGAATGGCATTCTTGTTACAGGTCACCCCAACCTCGTCCAGCAGATGCTGGGCAACCTTGCCCGTCAGGTTGGCGCTGCGCACATCCACCAGCATCAAGTGGTTATCCGTACCGCCGGAGACGATATTGAAGCCCTCCTCCATCAGGGACTCCGCCAGCACCTGGGCATTTTTGATCACCTGCTGGGCGTAGGTCTTGAAATCCGGCTGAAGCGCTTCGCCGAAGGAAACGGCCTTGGCGGCGATAATATGCATCAGCGGGCCGCCTTGAGTGCCGGGGAATACAGCCTTGTCGATTTCCTTGGCCCAGGACTTGCGGGTCAGGATCATGCCGCCACGGGGACCGCGCAGGGTCTTGTGGGTGGTGGTGGTGACGAACTGGGCGTGAGGCACCGGGTTCGGGTGCAGACCGGCAGCCACCAGACCGGCGATGTGGGCCATGTCCACCATGAACAGGGCGCCTACATCGTCAGCAATTTGGGCAAAGGCTTCGAAATCGATGGTCCGCGGATACGCACTGGCGCCGGCTACAATCAAGCGGGGGCGGTGCTTAAAGGCCGCCTTGCGGACTTCATCATAATCGATACGATGGGTGTTCTCATCTACACCGTAGGCCACGAAGTTGTAGAGGATGCCGGACGCATTGGCCGGGTTGCCGTGGGTCAAATGGCCGCCGTGGGCCAGGTTCATCCCCAGCACGGTGTCGCCCGGCTTGATGGCCGCGAGATAAACCGCCAAGTTGGCTTGTGCGCCGGAATGGGGCTGCACATTTACGTGCTCGGCGCCGAACAGCTCCTTGGCCCGGTCACGTGCGATATTCTCCACCACGTCTACATGCTCGCAGCCGCCGTAATAGCGGGCACCGGGATAGCCCTCCGCGTACTTGTTGGTCAGCACGCTGCCCATGGCCTCCAGCACAGGAGTGCTGACGAAATTTTCAGAAGCGATTAGTTCGATCTTATCCCGCTGGCGGTTCAACTCCAAATTCATAGCTTCCAGCACTTTCGGGTCAGCCTTGCGCAAATTTTCCATGGTTACACTCTCCTTATTGGTTATCCCGGACACACCGGTTAATCGCAATTTCCGTCTTCCTGCCGCGTTACCGCGCTGTACACCGCCCGTTCGCCGCCGATCAGCTTCGGCCGGGTGTAGGCCATCTGCAGGTGGGCATGCCCCAGCATCCGCACGCTTGGACGCACCGGGACCGCAACCGGCCGCAGATGCATGCCGATGAGGGTGCCCCCGATGTCCAGTCCTGCGTGGGCCCGCACCGCCTCCACCACCACCGGATCCTTGAAGGTCCGGTAGGCGTAAGCCGCCATGGAGCCTCCCGCCTTGGGCACCGGCACTACGGATACTGGCTCCAAGAGGGGGTAAAGCGCAAGCGCCTCCCGCTCCATCACCAGCGCCCGGTTCAGATGCTCGCAGCATTGGAACACCGGATAGAAGCCCGTCTGTTCCCTGGCGCGGCGCACCCCTTCGAAGATCTCCCGGGCTACACGCTCCGTGCCCTGAGTGCCGATCCGGTAACCCAGCACCTCGCTGGTGCTGGTGCCGATGACCAACAATTGGCCCCGGCGTAGCCCGCCTGCCTGTGCCAGCTCCAGCAGCACCGTCTCCACGGTGCCGGCCATACCCGCATAGAAATCATCGGACTCTGTCCCGGGCCCGCCGCCGTTCTCCAACGGCTTTAGCTCCTCCGTCATCCGGATGCACCTCCCCTTCAAGCAGGCTTATTTGCCTTCCAGCCGCATCGCCTTTTCAATCCGGCCGATGTGACGCTCCCCTTGGGAAAATTCGGTATCCAGCCAGACCTTAACAATCTCTTGGGCAACCCCCGGACCGATGACGCGTTCGCCCATGGCCAGCACATTGGTATCGTTATGCTCTCTGGTGGCCTTGGCCGAAAACAGATCATGCACAAGCGCACAGCGGATGCCCTTCACCTTGTTGGCGGCAATGCTCATGCCAATGCCGGTGCCGCAGATGAGAATGCCCCGGTCCGCAGCGCCGGAAGCCACCTGCTCACATACCTTCTCGGCATAATCGGGGTAATCCACGGAGTCGCCGCAGGTGCAGCCGAAATCCTCCACCTGGTGCCCCCATTGGCCCAGCAGCTCCTTCAATTCATCCTTCAGCCGGAATCCGGCGTGATCCGCTCCCATGGCGATTTTCATCGAATCGTCCTTCCTTTCATGTCAAATATCCTTATTATACCTCACCCTCCCGAAAAAGAAATCCATGGCGCCGTACAAAAAAAGAGCAGAGCAAAAAGCGCGTACACGCTTCATGCTTGCTCTTGCCCAGGCGACCGGCCGGTATCCGCAGTGCTCCATTGTGGTTGCTCCACTCGTCGCCAGTCACACTGCAGTTTAAAGTTATTCTTATCATAACGGATGACACCGCTGCTGTAAAGGCACAACCGCCGTGGGAAATCCTTTGGACTACGGCTCAGGCTCCAGCCTTCAGCCGGCTGATCAGCCGGGCCAGGGCTTCCTCGATTTCATGGGCCGTTTCCTCATAGTCCCGCTTGGACCCGCCGAAGGGATCGGCAATATCGAAGTCAGGGGCAGCCAAATGCAGGCGCACCAGACGCTCCCGCTCCTCGGTAGTAATGGGCTGGCCCAAGGACTTCTTCAGCTCCAGCTCGGATTGAAGGGCGGCCCGCTCCTCCAGCACACCCAAGCGGAATGGATCGTCCATGGTATATTCCTTCAGGGTGTACACCTTCTCCACCGCGTCGGGATGTGCGGCGATCACCTGCTGCTTGTGGAACATGGTCATGGTGAGGATCAAATCCGCCCAGCGGATCTCCTCCTTGCGCAGATAACGGGAGGTCCCCATTCCCTCCCCCGCCCCCTTCTTGTGCAGGATCTCCTCGGAATGGCGGGATACGGGTGCTCCGTCATGCGCCGTAACGCCGGCAGAGCGGACCTCCAGAGACAAACCCTCCCGTTTGGCCATCATCCGGCACAGCCCCTCGGCCATCGGGCTTCTGCAGGTGTTGCCCGTACAAACGAAAAGGATACGTGTGATAGCCACCGGAAAAACCTCCTAAAAGTTTTTCGCCAGAAAAACTGGCTTCGTAAGGATACGCTAGGTTTTTTTGTGCCAGCAAAAAAATTGGCTTCGTAAGCATGTGCTTTTATTTTGGCGCCATGCTGTTGCCATTTATTTTACATGAGGAAGCGGATGCCGAACAAGAGCAGAATGAGCCCGCCCAGCGCTTCCCCGTATTCGCCTACCCAGGCGCCCACCCGGCGGCCCAGCAGCAGCCCCAGCACCGACATGAGCCCGCCGAAAAAACCGAAGATCAGCACCGTCAGGGCGATATCCGAGGAAAACATCCCCAGGGACAGGCCCACACTGAACGAATCGATGCTCACCATCAGGGCAAACAGCAGGATGCCCCAGAAGCTCTTCTGGTCCAGCACCACTGAAGAGCTGCCCCGCAAAGCGCTGTACAGCATATGGGCTCCAAGCACAACCAGCAGAGCCCCCCCGGCGGTTGTGGCCACATTGCCCAGCAGGGAGCTCACGTAATTTCCCATGAACATGCCCATCAAGGGCATCAGAATATGAAAAAGTCCGATGACAAAGCTGACCTTGGCAATATTCACCAACCGGATGCCGCGAAGTCCCATTCCGATTCCCATGGAAAAGGCGTCCATCCCCAGAGCTATTGCCATCATCACAATGGTTATCAATTGTCCCAGCTCAACAAAACCCCAATACAATGCCGATCCCTCCTGTCCGCATACTCCCTTACTTACTGTATGCGGACAACCGTGGGATCATGTCCTAAACCTCCAGCACCCGGCCTCCCGCTGCCTTCCGCAGGCGGTTCATAATCGCCAGGCCGATCTCCTCCTCGGGGTACCCTTCGGCAAAAGCACAACCAATCCCCGCCTCATCCATCCGGCGCAGGGCGGCGAACAGTCCGGCGGCAGCGGCGGACAGGTCCCCGAGGGAACCGCAGGGGATAACCAGATCTGCCGCCTCGCGGTACAATGACGCATGCTCCTCGGGAGCCAGCACGGCAGTTTTTTCCCCGTTCCCGCGGGCATCGTCCAACCCCCGGCGGATCGCCTCCGCCACTGCAGAGACATCGCTCCCCTGCACAATAGTCAGCCGGGCCTGCGGCGCATAGTGGGTGTACTTCATCCCCGGCGCCCGGGGGCGGAAGGTTTCCACACCACCGCCCTCCGATACAGACGAGGCACCCTCCGCCCTCTCCGGGCGGCCTTCGCCCTTGACAACAGGGGCACCGGAAACCTCCGCCAGCTGGCGCAGCGTAATGCCTCCCGGCCGGAGCACATGGACCCGGCCTTCCGCATCCACCTGTACCACCGTGGATTCCAGCCCGACGCCTGTGGCGCCACCATCCAGCAGCCCGTCGATCCGGCCGTCCAGATCCTCCCGGACATGCTCCGCCAGGGTGGGACTGGGCCGGCCGGAGCGGTTGGCACTGGGAGCCGCCACCGGGCAGCCGGAGGCCCGGATCAGGGAAAGCGCCACCGGATGGTCCGGCATCCGGATGCCCACCGTGTCCAGACCCGCCGTCACCAGCGGGGACAGCACGCCCGGACGGCTGGGCAGCACCAGGGTCAACGGTCCCGGCCAGAAGGCCTCAGCCAACCTCCGGGACACCGGATCTACCGCAAGAGCCAGCTCCTCCAGCATGCCCATCCCGGCAATATGGACGATCAGGGGATTGTCCGAGGGACGGCCTTTGGCGGTGAAGATGCCCTCCACCGCCTGTGATTGGCGGGCGTCCGCCCCCAACCCGTATACCGTTTCCGTGGGAAACGCCACCAGCTTGCCCTGGCGCAGCAGCTCCGCCGCCTCTTGAACCGCACCCGACTCCGGAGAGCAATCCGGCGGGACTTGCCAATACTTGGTCATCACATTCGCTCATTTCTCATTTTGGATTGATGCCATTATAGCGCCAACGGAGGCAGCTTGTCACGGCCGCCTCCGTCTGCAATCCATATCCTCACGCCCATCCTTTAAGCGAATAAGCTCTTCACCTTGTCCCACAGGTAGAAGCGCACCTTCTTCTTTCCGGTGCCTTCCCCCGCATCCACCGTGTCCTTTTCTGCAGAGGCCTGCTTGACGGTTTTCCCGGAGAGGGAGGGTTTAGCCTTGTCCACACTGGCGGTCTGTTTTTTCACGGCCTCCATCTTGGCCTTCTCTTCAGGGGAACGGCTGCTTGCAGGCACGGCCTCCCCCTTTTCCCCATCCACAAAGCACAGGGCAGGAAACAGCACGCACCACCAGTTTTGCCCGGCGCCTTGGCCGATGGTGACCCGGAGCGCCTCATAATCGCCGGCCGGATACACCTTGTTGCCGTACATTTTGGCAGGAAAGGGGACTACCCCCAGCTCTACCTGATGCGAATATGTATAACCGTAGCGGGCGAGCTCCCGTTCTACCACCTGGGAGAGCTCAGGCAGCTTGGCGCGGATGAGAATGCGGGCGTCTTCCAGATTATCCGGGTCTAGCACCCAGCCGTTCATTTCCTCCACAATCGCATCGCGGACATGCCGCTTCAAAACCTGATCCTCCGGGGAATCGGAGTTGGCCAGAATACGCAGCCGGATGGATTCCTGGGGAATGACCGCATCCACCACGGCAGCCTGTGCCCGGTTATGCTCCCATGTAACCAACAGAAAGATAAGTGCCAATGCCAGATAAATGGATGATGTCCAGGAATACCGTTTAACCATGCCGCCTCATTCCTTTGCTATAAGCTTCTATGGCATCAGTATGTCCTCTGAAACTATCATTTATACATGGCCGCTCCAAAATACTAGAGTCTGTTTACATGTAAGCGCCAAACAATGTATGCTATTGAGCCATTTCGCCCCATTTTCACCGGATAGCATACCTAAAATGATTGCTATTCCTCTATTTCCGGCGTTGTAGAAGCTCATTTCTTCATATAGCATACATTTTGTGTATGCTATTTTAAGTTTTGGCCCCCTATTTTCGAAATAGCATACTTTTGCTGTTCGCTATCATTCCCGGTTATTATCCATCCGCCCATCCCCGCTCCCACCCTACCCTCAACCCAAGGATCCCCCCCACCCCATCATGCTTGAAAAAAACAGGCCTTCTTCCATTATGATACATTCAGCCCATGTTCCTTCCTGCGTTACCCGCTATAATGAAATTGTCGAATGTTGTACATTTTTCGGGCTGAGGTGGCGCAATTGGAGGAGCTGACAGGGCAACGACTGAAGCATGACATCATAACCGGCACCGGCATGGTCCTGGTGCCCGCCGGCACCGTATTGAACCAGGAGCACCTCCGGCTGCTCCGGTTGCACCGGATTTCCGCAGAGGAGCTGCGCTTCTCCGAGGAGCGGCCGCAGCCCATGTTCCCCACGGCCGAAACCGTCAAACAAGCGGCAGATTATTCGAAGCATATGTTCCAGCAGATCCGGTTGAAGAAGAAGATACCGCTCCTGGACATCAAGCATGAATTTATTCCCTTGGTTCGCCAGGCGGCGGAGGACCCAGACCTGTTCCGGCTCTTCGAGACGGTGCGGGCGAAGGATGAGTATACCCACCAGCATAATGTGGGCGTCAGCGTCCTCTCCACCATGCTGGGCAAATGGTGCAAGCTGGATGAGCAGGAGCTGAATCTTCTGGCCTTGGGCGCGACCCTTCATGACGTAGGCAAAATCCGCATCCCTGACGACATCCTCAACAAACCCGGCAAGCTGACGGCCAGCGAATTTGAGGAGATGAAGCGCCATACCATATACGGTTACGAAATGCTGAAGGAAGTAGTAGGGCTGAACCCCCGGGTAGCGTTTATGGCCCTGCAGCACCATGAGCGGGACGATGGCAGCGGTTATCCCTTGAAGCTGAAGGGTCCCCAAATTGACAAGCTCAGCCGGATCGTGGCGGTGGCCGACGTTTTCCATGCCATGTCATCCAACCGGCCTTATCATACGCCCCTGCCGTTCCATGAGCTCATCAGCCAGATGCGGCTGGGCATCTTCGGGGAGCTGGACCCCCACATGGTCTCCCTGTTTCTCAAAAATCTCCTGGGCAGCATGATCGGCAAGCAGGTGCTCCTGTCCGACGGACGGTATGGCGAGGTTGTTTATATCAATCCCCATGAGGAAACCTATCCCCTGGTGAAGGTGGACAACCTATTTGTAGACCTGAGCCGGGAACGGAATCTGCGGATCAGCAAAATCATCATATAATCGTGCAGCGGCGGAACTGCCCCACATGCCAAAAAAAGCCCCCTTACCGGCAAACCCCAACGGGGCGCTTCCGGCAGGAAGGCTTTTCTTTTCTAAAATAGTATCGATCAGTCCCTTAGTCCCTTTCGGCCAGCACATGCCGTTCAATTCCCGCCAGGTCCTTCACTATGCCCACACGGTCAAAAACTCCCAGCTCCCGCAGCAGAGCAGCCACGTCAGGGGCCTGGCCCATGCCTACCTCGAAGCCGACCAATCTCGGCTTAACCGGCTGCGAAGCCAACTGCTCCGTCAACCTGCGGTAGAAGTCCAGTCCGTCGTCGCCCCCGTCAAGCGCCAGGTGGGGCTCGAAATCCCGCACCTCCCGCTGCAGGTCGGGCAGGTCGCTGCTTTTGATGTAGGGCGGGTTGGAGATCACAATATCCGGAGAAAGCCCCGCGGCATAAACAGGAGCCAGCAAATCCCCCTCCAGGAAGCGGATCCGTCCGGCGGCACCGTTCAGCTCGGCATTCCGTCGCGCCAGCTGGAGAGCCGTGTCGGAGATATCCACCGCGGCAATCTCCCAAGACGGGCAGTGAACCGCCAGAGTCACCGGAATGACCCCGCTCCCTGTTCCGATGTCAACCGCCAAGGGCTGCCGTCCGCTTCCCTCCGGCCACAGGCGTTTTCCCCGGTACATGATCTCCTGCACCAGAATTTCCGTCTCCGGACGGGGAATCAGCACCGCCGGAGCAACCTGGAAGGTCAGCCCGTAGAAGCCCTCCGACCCGATAATGTACTGTACCGGCTCCCCGCCTGCGCGGCGGGACAGCAGCCGCTGCCAATCCAGCTCCAGGTCCTCCGGGAACGGGTCCTGCCAGTTCAGGTACAGCCTGGTTCTGGACCAGCCCAGCAGATGCTCCAGCAGAAGCTGCCCGTTCTGGGCCGGCTCATCCACCCCATGCCGCTTCAAAAAAGAGGAAGCCTCTACATAGGCTTCCCGGATTGTTTTTCCTGTTGCGTCCATTAAGCGGACTCCCCTTTATCCAGCTGATCCGTTTGACTGGCGATGGTCAAGGCGGAGATAATCTCCTCCATATCACCGTTCAGCACGGAATCCAGCCGGTGCAGCGTTAGGCCGATCCGGTGGTCGGTTACCCGGCTTTGCGGATAATTATAGGTTCTGATCCGCTCGCTCCGGTCGCCGGTGCCCACCTTGCTCTTGCGCTCTGCGCCCATTTTTTCCATTTCCTCTTGCATGAACTTGTCGTAAATCCGGGCACGCAGCACCTGCAGCGCCATTTCCTTATTGGAGTTCTGCGACTTGCCGTCCTGGCATGTTGCCACAATCCCAGTCGGGACGTGGGTGACCCGCACCGCCGACTTGGTGGTGTTAACCGACTGTCCGCCCGCTCCGCTGGAGCAGAAGGTATCTACGCGGATATCGCTTTCCTTGATCTCCACTTCGATTTCCTCCGCCTCCGGCAGCACGGCTACCGTAGAGGTAGAGGTATGGATCCGTCCACCCGATTCCGTGGCGGGAATCCGCTGCACCCGGTGGGCGCCGCTTTCGAACTTTAGCTTGCTGTACGCGCCTTTGCCGGAAATCATGAAGATAACTTCCTTAAACCCGCCCAGATCATTCAAGCTGGCTTCCAGAATGTTGGTTTTCCAACCCTGGGCATCCGCGAATTTGGTGTACATCCGGTAGAGGTCGGCAGCGAACAGGGCTGCTTCGTCACCGCCTGCGGCGCCGCGGATTTCCACAATGACGTTTTTGTCGTCGTTGGGGTCCTTAGGCAGCATCAGCACCTTGATGCGCTCCTCCAGCTCTTCCTTGCGGCCAGCCAGTTCATCAATCTCCAGCTTGACCATTTCCTTCATTTCATCGTCCAGCTTCTCGTTCTGCAACGCCTTTGCATCATCCAACTGGGCACAGACAGCCTTGTATTCATTAAACGCTTCATACGTCTCCTGCAAATCCGACTGTTCCTTGGAATACTCCCGAAGCCGCTTGGGATCAGCGGCTACATCCGGGTCGCATAACAGCTCGCTCAGCTTGTCATACCGGTCGGCAAGAGCCTGAAGTTTGTCCAGCACGCGTTACACCTCCTGTAGGTCCGTAATTTCCGTATATTTGATCCGGCCAGGCTATGTTGAAGACATGCCCTACACATTAAACCGGAAGTGCATAACATCGCCATCTTGTACTACATATTCCTTGCCTTCCAGACGCAGAAGTCCTTTTTCCTTGGCGGCGTTCATGGAGCCGTTGACGGTCAGATCCTCGTAGCCTACTACTTCCGCCCGGATAAACCCGCGCTCGAAGTCGGAGTGGATCACACCGGCAGCCTGAGGAGCCTTCATGCCCTTGCGGATAGTCCACGCCCGGACCTCCTGTACCCCTGCCGTAAAGTACGTGTACAGGCCCAGAAGCTTATACGCGCCGCGGATCAGACGGTCCAACCCGGATTCGGACAGCCCCAGCTCCTCCAGGAACATGGCCTTGTCCTCACCCTCCAGCTCGGCGATTTCGGATTCGACCTTGGCACTGATCGGCACCACTTCGGCACCTTCCTTGGCGCCGAATTCCCGCACAATCTGCACGTAAGGGTTGCCGTCGGCGTTGGCCGCTTCCCCTTCGCTGACATTGGCGGCGTACAGCACCGGCTTCATAGTAATCAGGTGGAAATCCCGCACCATCAGCCTTTCCTCATCCGTCAACTCCACACTGCGGGCGGGCTGATCGTTATACAGAGCTTCCTTGATCCGCTCCAGCATTTCCACCTCAAGGGCTACCTTCTTGTCGCCGCCCTTCAGATTCTTGCGGGACCGTTCCAGACGCTTCTCCACCGTTTCCACATCTGCCAGGATCAGCTCCAGGTTGATGGTTTCGATATCGCTAAGCGGGTCCACCTTGCCGGACACGTGGGTAATGTTCTCATCCTGGAAGCAGCGCACCACATGAACAATCGCATCCACCTCACGGATATGAGCCAGGAACTTGTTCCCCAGGCCCTCACCCTTGCTGGCGCCCTTCACAAGACCGGCGATATCGACAAATTCGAAAGCGGTGGGCACTATCCGGTTGGGAGTTACAATCTCGGCCAGCTTCTGGAGACGCTCGTCCGGCACTTCTACTACGCCCACATTGGGATCAATGGTGCAGAACGGGTAATTGGCGGATTCCGCCCCGGCTTGGGTAATTGCATTGAACAACGTCGATTTGCCCACATTGGGCAGCCCGACAATACCTGCTTTTAACGCCATCTATAAACAACTCCTAGACTATTGTTAGTTTGTATAAAAGGATACCACAGTTTAACCTTTATATTATACACTTCCGGGCAGGAGAAATAAAATAAACCTTTTGCATTTATGGAGGAAATATACAGAGGATGGGAAAAGCGGCAGCCCAGTATCGCTTTTTTAAAGCCGGCGGACCAGTCCGGCCAATATCCCAATCCCCCTGGACAGCTCCTCCAACGAAGCATAAGAGTAGGAAAGCCGCAGACAGGGTTTTTCCTCCGAACCATAGACCATACCGGGATTCAGCAGAATTCCCTCCCGGAGAGCGGCGTCGAACAATTGCTTCATGGGCAGGCTGCGGTTAAACTCCATCCAGATGTAGAAGCCTCCGCCGGGGATGCTCCACCGGGCCAGCCCGCCGAACTCCCGGTCCAGCGCCGCCGCGGCGGCCGCCCTTCGCTTCCGAAGCTGGCCGCGGAGCTGCTCCAGATGGCGCTCATGCCAGCCGTCCTCCAGCCATTGTAAGGCCGCCCATTGGGACAAGGAGCTGGCTCCGTAATCGATCTGCATCTTGATATCCGCCAGCCGGTCAATAGCCGTGCGGGGACCCACCACCCAGCCGATTCGCAGCCCGGGGCTGACGGACTTGGAGAGACTGCCTACATATAGTACGTCTCCGTGGTTGTCCAGACTTTTGAGGGAGGGCGGAGGCGGTTCGTCCAGCCACAAGTCTCCATACACATCATCCTCGATAATGGGAAGCCGGAGCTCCCGGCAGGTTTGGAGAAGCTCCTTCCGCCTGCTTCCGCTCATCACCTTGCCTGTGGGATTATGGAAGGTGGGGTTAGTATACAGCATAGCCGCCTGGTACTGCTTGCTGTACCGCTCCAATAATCCGGCACGTAGGCCCGCCTCGTCCATAGGGACTCCCTCCAGCCGGATACCCGCAGATTGGAATACCTGCACGGAATGGAGGTATGACGGGCTCTCCGCCAATACAGTGGAGCCGGGCCGCATCAGGCCTGCAGCAATCAGATGAAGGCCCTGGAGTGCGCCGGAAACCACCAGTACGGAATCGGCGGTGGCATGAATGCCCCTCTCCTGCAGGCGTTCCGCAATCCGCCGCCGCAGGGCGGGATTGCCCTTGGGCTCTTCATAGCCCAAGGCGACGGGACGTTTGGCTCCCTCCTGCAGGAGCCGGGCCATCTCACGGCCGGGAAGCAACTCCGGCGCCAGCTCCCCCGTCCCCAACCGGATGATGCCGGGGTCGGCCTCCATCCGGTTAATGGTCTGGATCACCGGCAAATTGGGCTGATGGCGCCCGCTCTCCGCCACCTGGCCCCAATCCGTTGGCGGGGCGGCCAGAAGGCTCCATGATTCGTTGACCACCCGGGTGCCCCCGCCCGTTTGTCCCTCAACCAGCCCCAGTGCTGCCAGCTCGGCCATGGCCTGTGCCACCGTGCTGCGGTTCACCTGCCACAGCCGTGCCAGAATGCGCTGGGAGGGCAGACGAGCCCCCACCGTCCACTCTCCGCGCAGTATACCCTCCTTGAAATAGCGGACAATTTGCTCCTGCAAGGACAGCTCCCCATACCGGTCCGGCTTCCAGTCCATTGTGCTCCCCCCTGTTTATATGTATTATCTCCCAATTTGGCTGGTTCTCCAACCATCCATTTGGCCGGAGACAAAAAAACAACCCTGCTATACAATCTGTTTCATAGAAAATGTTCTACCAAACAGAAAGGATGTGCTCCGGTTGTCGGTTCAATTGGCTTCTTCAGCTATTCACGGCTTTATTCTGGCCCTGGGCCTGATTCTGCCTCTGGGGGTGCAGAATGTGTTTATTTTTCAACAGGGGGCCCTTCAGCAATCCTTCCGCAAGGCTCTGCCGGCGGTGCTTACCGCGGCGGTTTGTGATACGCTTCTCATCGGATTGGCGGTAGCGGGTATGTCTCTGGCCGTACTCAATAACAGCTGGCTGGAGACACTATTAATGGCCGCAGGCTCCATTTTCCTGCTGTACATGGGGGCTTCCTTGTGGCGCAAGCAGCCCGGCTCCGCTTCCGGCGAAGCGGCTGTTTATTCCGGCCGCAGGCAGATCGCCTTCGCTGCCTCTGTCTCCCTGCTCAATCCTCATGCCATCTTGGATACCATCGGGGTAATCGGCGGCGCCTCTCTTCAATATGCGGGAGCCGACCGTCTGGTGTTCGCTTTATCATGCATTGTGGTGTCCTGGCTGTGGTTTGCAGCGCTGGCTCTGGCGGGCCGTCTGGCAGGCCGGTGGGATCCATCCGGCAGGCTGACTCTGTTGTTGAATAAAGTCTCCGCGGTAATTGTTGCCGGCATCGGCTTGGGTCTGCTGTACACGGCGGTAACCCGCATGCTGTAACGTGGGTTTTCCCATTTAAAAGCTCTCTATTTAAAAGTCCGCTTATTGGCCTCTTTTTTGGAGGTGGAGAGTGCCGTAATCTGTTCCCGCAGAATAAACGCCCGCAGGGTGTTTATCTTCACATCCTCCATCTCCACGTATTGGGCACCATAATAGGTGCTGCCGATTCCCTTTTCCATCCGGACCACCTTGGCGGTGCAGGCAATGAGGCTGCCCAGCTCCAATTCCAGCTTCAGCTCCGTGTGCTCCTCCAGCCGGAAAGGATCCGGCAGCGTAAACCCGATACCGCTCAGGCTGATATTTTTGATATCAATGGCCATCAATTGGTCCGCTTCCTCAAAGATACCGATAGCCCCCTTGCGTTTCCAGGCGGCCAGCTTCCCGCTTTTGCTGATCTCCACCCGTGGGAACATCCGCTTTTCATTAAACTTCCGCTGATTCTCCGGGGGATTGATCATCATGAGCGATCCCGTATCCTTGCCCACAATCGTAGAAGGAATCAGATACATGCCGGCCGGCGTGTACACGGTTAGCCTCACATTCTCCCCTAGGACAAAACGGTTGGAGTCGCTGATTTCAATCTCCAGCAAATCCCCCTCCACATGAGTCATAATCCCCGTGGAGACAAAGCCGCTTTTTTCCACAACGGTTCTGCAATGGACCAGGATAGTGGAGGAAGGAACCTCCTTCACCTCAGTAAAACCGACTTGCTTCTTCTTCGCTTCGACCCGGCTCATTAACGTCACCAGCCTTTCTATGAATTGTAGGGCGTCCCTTGCTGGGAGATGCGATAAAATGACAAAAAGCCGCCTCCGTCGGAAGCAGCTCTATCGATACAGCTTGCTTACGCCCCGGTGATATTCGGTAACCAGGCGATCCTAGCATTCCACCGGAGTGAACATACCGTAGACCCTAGGCTTTGCGTCCTATCCTTTCGGAATAGTTTGCCTTTTGTCGTATTACGTTGGGCAATTGGGAATCCTTCTAGCACTTTGGACCCTTGTTTTCTTCTATGAAAATAGTATACGGGTTTTCAAGAATGTTTTCAATCCATCACAAAGTCATTTTTTTGTGAATAAAAAAGGGGTGATTGTGATTTCATCTGGGGACGATTAGAATAAGATGTGGAAAAATGAGGCGGTTATTCACATCTATCCACAAAGTTATCCACAGGCTGTGCACAAGATCGAAAACATGTTCGGTTTCTTATCCATAACGGAGGTGGATTTTCATGGATCATGAATACTGGATGCGCCGGGCAATGGAAGAAGCGTACAAGGCGGAAAGCCTGGGAGAAGTGCCTATCGGGGCTATTATTGTGCGGCAGGGGGAAATTGTAGGCAGCGGGTATAATCTGCGGGAAACCACTCTGGACCCCACTGCCCATGCGGAAATGATCGCGATCCGGGAGGCAAGCACCCGTCTGCAGTCTTGGCGGCTGTTGGATTGTACTCTGTACGTTACGCTGGAGCCCTGTCCCATGTGTGCCGGGGCCATTGTGCAATCCCGTGTTCCCACCGTCGTATACGGAGCACCCGATCCCAAGGCCGGCTGTGCCGGCACCCTGATGAACCTGCTGCAGGAGGACCGGTTCAATCACCGGGTGGAGCTGGTAGGCGAGGTGCTGCGTGAGGAATGCGGCGGTATGCTTACCGCTTTTTTCCGCAGGCTGCGCGGCAAGAACAAACCCGGATAAGCAAAAACCGCTCTGTACGGCTTTTAGGCCCGGTGAGCGGTTTTTTGTGTGTAAATGATTTGTTTGTGTAAATGGGATCGGGATTAAAGATCCTCCCGTTTTTCGAAATAACGGATGGACAATCGGAGGGAGACTAAGAACATCAACACTGCCAGGCAAAATAACCCGATAATCCACACATATGGGCTGATTTTCTCCAATGCATCCCAGATGCGTTGCAGCCAGGCAGGTGGCCCAGCGGAAAAATCGAACCGGGAACGGACAGCCGACAGGATTGCGCCGGAGCTCCCCCCTAAGAGAATAAGGCCCATAAAGAAAAAGCGATTATAAACCTGTGCCTTAGCAACACCCATTTTGTACACCATTGGAATTAAAATTGAAACTAGCAAGCTATAGCAACAAGTAACAACTGCGGCGATCAGCAAGTTGACAACCCGATCTTCGTGCGTCTCGAAGGACAATGCCCCTCCCACTATCCCTATTAAGCTAAGTACAGCGGTGGACCCAAGAGCGAGCAGCACCACACTGGCATATTTAGCTTTGACTAATGTAGCTCGCGGCACAGGCAGGCAAATCAGCAGCCGGGTGGCGTGGTTTTTTTCATCCTCGTGCATGGACCGGTTAATGAAGCTGTACACAATCACAAAAACCGGCATCATAACACTGATCATATTATGCTGGTCCATGGCCGTCATATAGAAGAAAAAGAGCAGGCCCATAGCAAAAAACATATACGCCGACCGTCGCTGTATGGCAAAATCCTTCAAAATCAACTGCTTCATGACAGTCTCCCTCCCAGGAATTCAAAACTTGTTATCCGTGCTGCTCCATAAACTCCTCTTCCTCACCCGCCATACGCACCAGCATTTCATCCAGGGTCAGCTTCTCCACCTTATAGTCCGCTGCCGGGAAGCTTCTTTTCCACTCGCGTTCGAATTCGCGGATATCGCGGGTCATGCCGCTGAAGCCGAATTCCCCGCGTTTCATTCCCGCCAATAGACGCTCCAGCCGCGGACCCAGGTACCGGTTGTCCGCCTTCACCAATTTCCATTGATCCAGCACCGTAAGCTTGTCACCGCTGGCAGCAATCCTCCCGTTATGGATAACCGTGATGTAATCCGCCACCTTCTCAATATCCGACGTGATGTGGGAGGAGAAGAAGATGGAGGCCCGCTCGTCCTGGATGATCTCCCGGAACACGTCCAGCAGCTCGCTGCGGATCACCGGGTCCAAACCGGAGGTAGGTTCGTCGAGAATCAGCAGCTCCGGATGATGGGCCATGGCCAATGCGAGGGACAGCTTCACCTTCATCCCCCGGGACAGCTCCTTAATCTTCTTCTTAGGGTCCACCTGGAACCGTTTCAGCAGTTTGCGGAATAGGGCCTCTTCCCACTTGCGGTAAAAGCCCCCGACAAAATTTCCCGTCCACTCCACTGTCATTTCTTCATAAAAAGCGGGCTCCTCGCTTACATAGCCGATACGCTCCTTCATCTCTAAGGGCATCTTGCTTCCGGCTTGGCCGAACCATTCCATTTCTCCGGAATCAGTCCGGATGATATCCGTCATACATTTGATGGTTGTGCTTTTGCCCGCTCCGTTCCTTCCCACAAACCCCATAATATAACCGCGGGGAATATCCAACGATACCCGGTCCAGGGTGAAGGCGGGATACTGCTTGGTGACATCCTTCATTCTCAGAATCATCTCTTCCATCTGCACCATTCCTCCTTATTCCAAACACAACCTTGATTATCCGCAAGGCAGCTCAGATTAATCCATTTCCATCAACAGCCGGAAAATCCGGAGAATTTCCTCTTCATCCATCCCCAATTCTCGGCAGCCGGCAATTCCCTTCTCGAAGGACTGCTGGACCGTCTTCAGCTTCGTCTCCCGGACAAACTCCGCTCCCGCTTCTGCTACATAGGAGCCCACGCCCTGCTTGGTGGCAATATATCCGTCCGCCTCCAAATCCTCATAAGCCTTCTTCACCGTAATCACGCTGATCTCCAGTTCACGGGCCAATGCGCGAATGGAAGGCAGCATCATCCCCGAGGGCAGCACACCCTCCAAAATCTGCTCCACCACCTGCTTCTTGATTTGCTCGTACAAGGGAGCCGGATCACTATTGGATAAAACAATGTACAACGAAGCCACCTCGTATCCGTGCATACTGTGTATGTTATTATATGTACAGTATATGCGTGTTTATACACAGTGTCAATGCTTATTCCTGCCAAACCACTATCCTCTGTCCCGCCGCAAAAAATGGCCCAACCCTTTCCTATTGTTTACGCTTTATGTTATAATGGTCTTCACGCGTTCCCGTAGCTCAGCAGGATAGAGCGACAGTTTCCTAAACTGCAGGTCGGAGGTTCGAATCCTCTCGGGGACGTATCTGAACAAGCTAAAAACCCTTACGGCGTAAGGGTTTTTTCTTTTTTCTCATAAGTGCTAATAAAGTACAGAATCGTCTATTGGGAACGGGTTGGGAACAAAATGTTTATTGCTGCTGATATATGTTGTATATTATTCCATGTAGAATACTGGAATTGTTAATCTATTAATGGAAGATACATTATATGGGGGAGCGGTTGAGAAATGAGAAAGAAATTACAAGTTTTTGTTTCTTCAACATATGAAGACTTAAAGTCAGAACGACAAGCCGCGGTTCAAGCTATTTTAAATGCAGGGCATATACCGGCTGGTATGGAGTTATTTACAGCAGGAGATCAAAGCCAGAAAGACACAATCAAAAAATGGATAGATGAATCAGATGTTTATCTTTTAATTTTGGGTGGAAGATATGGGACAATCGACGAAAGTTCCGGTGTAAGTTATACACATTGGGAATATGAATACGCCGGACAGATAGGTAAACCCAGATTTGCTATTGTTATTTCTGATGAAGCTCTTGAAGAGAAAGTAAAAAGGCACGGAATGTCTGTCATGGAGACGAAAAACGAGGCAAAGTACAGAGAGTTTCGTAAAGATGTCCTAAGCAAAATGTGTAAATTATATAATGATGAAAAAGATATCGCTTTAGCAATATATCCAAAGATGGGTGAATATTCCAGTCAAACTGATTTATACGGTTGGGTGCATGGAAGTGATATCCCTGATGTGAAGGAGATTTTAAACGCCAACTCTCGTCTTCAAAAAGAAATCGAAAATCTAAAAAAACAGCTAGACAAACAAACTAAAAAATCAGAGGCTACACTTTTTCAAGGAGTACCATTTGAAGAACTTATAAAATTATTAGGATCAACTAAAGTAACAATTCCTAGAGATTTTTTTGGTTCTAAAGAAGAAGAGATTCGAACTTTGCTTGATACCTTCTTAAAGACTAAAACTTATTATGCAACTGGGGTTACGAATAATAACCCAATGAGTAATGATGCTAAATATCTTTATTTTAAGTTAGCTCCCTTACTTATGACATATGGTTTATTGGAAAAGGTAAAGGTGGCCGGAGTCAGATTCGAAAAAATTCAGACCTCTAAAGTTGGATTTGAATTTCTTAAAATGATTGAATTACAAAGATTAAAGATAAAAGATGAGACTGAAATTGTATAAGGATTTTAATAAAACTTCCTTTTAGGTAAAAATAAGGTGACATTTGATGAAGAGTGGATATACTTGAAAGAGTCAGTCAACTTCTTCCTAAACTGCAGGTCGGAGGTTCGAATCCTCTCGGGGACGTTCCTTATTTCAATAATTGTGCGTAACGATACAGAAAAACCGGAGAAACCCAGACTCATCAGGGTTTTCCGGTTTTTTATTTTGAATGGAGTATGTACGGAGTCCTTTGCCTGTCAGGAGACCACCCTGCCATCCACCGCCTGCTTAAATTGAGCTTCGTACAAAACGCGGTACAAGCCGCTTCCGGCAAGCAGCTCCTCGTGTTTGCCGGATTCCGCCACTCTGCCTCCATCCAGCACATAAATGACATCGGCATGCTCGATGGTGGAAAGCCGATGGGCAATAACGACTGTTGTCCGGTGCTGCATAAGCTGTACCAGGGCATCCTGCACCTGCTGCTCGGATTCGGAATCCAGTGCGGAGGTTGCTTCATCCAATAGCAGAATCGGAGAATTCTTCAGGAACGCTCTGGCAATTGCGATCCGCTGCTTCTGTCCGCCGGACAGCCTGCTTCCCCTCTCACCGACTATGGTGTCATAACCCTGCGGCTGCTGCATAATGAAATCATGTGCGAAAGCAGCCTTCGCGGCCTCGATGATCTGATCCTGCGCCGCATCCACGCTGCCATACCGGATATTATCGCCAATGGTTCCATTAAAAACGTAAGCATCCTGCGGCACATAAGAGATGAGGCTGCGATGCTCCTCCAGGCTTCGCTGGCCAAGAGAACGGCCCGCTATGGAAATCATGCCCTCCGACGGCGGATAAAAGCCGAGCAGCAGCTTCATCGCCGTGCTTTTCCCGCTGCCGCTGGAGCCCACCAGCGCGACGGTTTGCCCTTTGGCAGCAGCCAGCGACAGCCTATCCAGCACCGGCCCCCGATCCCCGTAGCCAAACGACACTCCCCGCATCTCAATATACGGATCATCCGCAGAAGCATCCGTCATCGGATACAGCTTCGGCTCCTCAGGCTTATCAAGGAACTGGAAGATGCGCTCCGCACCGGCCAAGCTGTCCTGAGCCTCGGGTATGTTATAGCCGACCTGCAGGAAGGATTGATTGAGCCGCCGCTGAATATTCATGAGCGCGAACAGCGTACCGAAGGAGGTCCACCCACGCGATACCATATACGCCCCAACAAACATCAAGCCGAGATTATTCACCAACCCAAGCAGCGTATTCACGGAGGAAAGTGCCGCGCTTAGACGTTTCCGCTGTATGTTCAGCCGGCTATTCTCTGCATTGCTGCCGGCAAAGCCGCGGTGAATGGCAGGACCGATCTTGAACAGCTTAATCACATGAATGCCGGCAAGCAGATTAAGCAGATGCTCCGTCATTTCCCGCAGGGATTGTTGAATATCACCGCTTAAGCGCCGGATGGGCTTGGAGAACTTCGTATTTACATACAAGGATAAGCTGTTTATGGCAAGCAGCACCGAAGAAATACGCCAGTCCAAGATAAGCATAGGAAAAACAGCAAGCAGGCCAAACACAATAGGGCTTATCAGCCGCTGCAATCTGCCTGTATAGAGGGAGGCCATCAGCCCGGCGTCATTCAGGATTTTGGAGACGAGGCTTCCGCTGTGATGCTTCTCAAAATAACTCACCGGCAGCTTGCCCCTATGCTCAAACACCGCCTTCTGTACATCGGCCAAGCCTTGTTTGGCGCAGCGGTTATACATAAATTGAAAAATCGGAATCAGGATAAGCATTGCCGCAACAGCGGCGGCAAACATCATAAGTCCTTGCCCCAACAGCAGCATATCCCGCTGAACGGAAGCATCAATGATGTATTTGATCATGATCGATTCAGCCAGCGATGCAGCAGCATTAACCACCGCCAATCCGAATATTCCGGACAAAAAACTCCATATCCGCGGTTTCATAAAATACATGGCCCGAATTAACTCTCTTATAAACCCGATCATGCTACGCCTCCGGTTCTCCATGCCTGTATCTCATCCGTATGCCCCATCTGTTTGGCATATAGCTTCAAGTAAAACCCTCCGCGGGCCAGCAGGTCCTCATGTGTGCCCTGTTCGACAATTAACCCCTCATGCATGACGATGATTTCATCGGCATTCTTAATTGTGCTTAAACGGTGGGCAATCATGATAACCGTCCGTCCTTCCATAAACCGCTCCAGCGCATCCTGTACGAGGGCTTCCGACTGAACGTCAAGCGCCGATGTGGGCTCATCCAATAGCAGAATCGGAGCATTCTTCAAAATGCCTCTGGCGATGGTAAGCCGCTGCTTTTGGCCGCCGGACAGCAGAACGCCCCGCTCCCCGATGGGTGTGCCGTAGCCTAGCGGCAGGTCCATGATGAATGCATGGGCATTGGCCATTTGCGCTGCCTCCACAATTTCCTCCATGGCGGCGCCAGGCTTGCCGTAAGCAATATTGTCCGCTACCGTCCCGGGGAATAAAAACGCGTCCTGCGACACAAGGGACAGCTGCTCCCGCGCCGCCTCCAGGCACCAATGCTTTAGATCTTCACCATACACGCTGATCCTGCCTGATTGCGGCTCATGGAAGCCGCAGATTAATTGAAGCATGGTGCTCTTACCGCTGCCAGAGCCGCCGACAAATGCTACTTTTTTGCCCGCCTCCACGCGGAAGCTCACTCCCTGCAAAATTCGCCTGTCCTCGTTGTAGCCGAAGAACACGTCATCAAAAGCAATAACGTCACTTCCAGTTTCAGTTGGCGTCTTCGTCCGAAAGCTGCTGTGTCCCTCTTCCTCCCCCTGTACTGCCAGCAGTTCACCGATCCGCTGCGCCGAAACAGAAGCACCGTAAAAATCGCCGATTGCAGATTGCACCATTGTCAATGGATTCACCAAATAGTTCAGGAGGAAAATAAAAGCCAGCAGGCTTCCTGTGGTCAGCTCGCCTGCAAAGGTAAGAAAACCGCCATACACGGAGCAGCTTACAAGCGGAATCCAGCGAACCACGGAAAAAAGCGGGATAAGATAGGAATAACGCTTCTGTCGGAGCACCGAGTACTTAAGGGCCATGTCGGAGCCTACGTCAAACCTTAGCTTCAACTGCTCCTGCAGCCTGTATACTTTCTCGATATAGATGCCGCCGGTGGCATCCTGCGCAACCTCAGCCATCAGCTCCTTTCCTTCCTGTTCTCCTTTGTTGTAGGAGCCGATAGGCTTACTTAAGAACGCAACAAGGTAGATGGTCAGCGGGATTGAAGCAACTGCAGTAACAGACAGCTTCCAATTCAGAGAGGTTAAGTAACCGAAGGTTGCCAGAAACACAATGGTCTGATACAAGCAGTTTGGCAACACATCCTGCATAAAGGTCTGTACCGTATTAACATCGCTGGTTAGCCTGGTTACGATCCGGCCGGACTGGCCGTCCAGATCGGCTATCCGCATATGCTCCAAGCGGCTTGAAACTGCATCCCGGACATCCCTCGCTAGGGAGAAGCCGAAACGCCCCGAGTAGAAGCTGGAATAATACTTGGCGAGCACCGCCGCTGCGACCAGGAGAATTACAGAAAGAATCGTTTGGCTGCCCCACAGCCAGGCCCCGTTCATGGTTGAATCCGTTAAATATTGGATGGCATAGCCGGCAAGCACATCAGTGCCTGCGCTCACGAGGGAAGCTGCAATGCTGATTGTCATCCACAGCTTATACCGCCCTGCATAAGGCGCAATGACGCGAAATGATCCCCACTGAATGGGTTTTTTAGTCCTCATAGTGTAACCTCGTTCTTTAGGAAAGTTGTTCAAATTATACCAAGCCGTTTTTTTCAAATCCATTTTATTTTTTACTATAATGGAACTTTATTCTTCCCTTGTTCAGTACAAAGACGGTGTTGAATAGGCAGTTATGATTCAGTAAATTCCAATTGACATTGGCTGCTTTTTTGGTATAATAGTCTTTGTCGCTGTCCTGGGGTTGTCCCGGTGCAACATTGACGAGACGTGGCTCAGCTTGGTAGAGCGCTTGCTTCGGGAGCAAGAGGTCGCAGGTTCAAATCCTGTCGTCTCGATAGTGGAAATGCTTAGAGCCGTAAGGGTTAACGCCCTTGCGGCTCTTTTGTTTTACGCATTATTCGAACAAAAATGGGAGCTCCGGCTAAGGAAGCTCCCTTTATATTTTATTTTTTCAATGCAACTATTTCCTGCTCAGATAATCCGGTGGCTTTGGCTATGGTGGCGATGTCCAAGCCCAAAGTTAGCATATTTTTAGCCACTTCTCTGGTTCCTTCCTTGATTCCTTCCTTGATTCCCTCCTGCATTCCGGCCCTCATCCCGGCCTGCCTCGCCCCTTCCAGCATGGACGCTTCATCATGCAAGTATTTCTGGCGGGCCTCATACAAACGGCGGGCCTCCGAATCCTGGCTCAAGTATTGCAGGGTATCCATTGCCTTCTCCAAACCCGGTTCATTCATCTTTAGCACCTCCCAATACTCTTTGCTCACACCTTTCAGAAACAACAGCCAGTTCTCCAATCCACCTTGGGAGGGAATGACCTCATCCAGCTTAGCTAGCTCCAGAAAGTGAATCTCGATGTCGTCAATCAGCGGGATCAGCGTCTGGTCCTCACGAAGGTGAAACACATTATGATATTGGTCATTGGGCAGGATGGAGTAGTTCAGAATGTTGATGGTGACGCATTTCTGCAATTCCTGATACTTTTCACCTTCCTGGAGCTGGCTGGAATACCGCTTGCTCCAGTAAAAGAGCGTCCTTTTCTCGATGTCATATTTGTTGAAGAGCTGCATCTCAATATCTATCAGCTTACCCTCTGTTGTTTTCGCGTACACATCAAAAATGGATTGTTTGTCGAGCGGATCGTCCTTCTGGGTATACGGGTTCATCAGGATAATTTCCTGCAGCGGGGGCTCTCCCGCTTTTGTGAAATCGCCAACTCCATTCTTTAGGACCATTATATCAAAATATCCGGCAATACAGCTAGATCTCGGGCTAACGTGCTCATATATATAAAACAAAAAAAGGAGCTCCTGCTAGGAGGCTCCCCTTGTTTATTGTATCCGGTCAAACCCTTACCCCATCCGCTTGCCAACTTCGTCAAATTCCCGGATATACGCCACTAAATCCATAAAGTTTACCCAGGAAATACCCACCTTTTGATCTGCCGCGCCATAAGACATGACCAGATCCTCCCCTATGATAACGCCTCCAGTGGTAAACAGACAAGGAGTCGGGTAATCCGAGGGCAGCTCCCACTCCCGTTGCGCATACATGAGACGGTCAGAGCAGCGGTGGATCACCACTGGGAAGTCATCCGCCTGCTCCCTTATAATCATGAAGGATTGGGTATATCCGAACTGCACATCTTTTTTCGCATGATAAGGGACCAGCCATTCCCGATTCCCCAGAGCTAACGGCGGCCAGCTTGCCCCCACGCGATTCTCCTCCCAGTCAAAAAGCGGGGCAGCCAGAAGCTTATGTTCCGCCCGGGGCGAGGCAAAATCAGCAAGGGTCTCCGCAGCGGCCAAATAAATGGAGGGTTTACCCGCCTCCGCTCCTCCTTGGAAGGGAAGGACATTCATCGGCCGATGCAGCATGACATACTGCCATTTCCCCTTCACCTTCATTTTGTGGGGGAACAGGAACACATCGCGGTTATCACTGACATGTCCCTCCGTAAGCGGGCCCACATACTGGAAGGCCCCTTCGTAATTTCTTTGCTTCAATTCATGCAAATCCAGCTTGTAGAGAACAGCGACCGTATCATTGGCCCGGGCCGCTTGAATAAACGGTTCCTCCCCATCCCCTTCGAATATCCAAGCCGGCACATATTCGAAACGTGTCTGCACCGGAGGCTGCTGGCTGCCAAGCCAATAAGGACCCGGAGGAAACGGGCGGCAGGCCACCGACACATACAGCTCCTCCCCGACATAAAAGATCCGCGGATCCTCCACACAGCCGTTGGCATAATTGCGCACCTTCCGGCCGTAAATGTCCGTGACATACAGCTCATGCTCATCATAACCCAATGCCGGAGCGAGAGCGGGCCTGGAGAAGTCTGCGTCCCAGGTTTCCCCTGCATCCTTGCTTATGGCATAGCCCAAAAAAATCGGGTAAGGATCGTGACAGCCTTCCCTTCTTTTTTGCGCCCAAGGGCCGGTTGCCCGGAAGAGCATATGAATGTCATCCGAGTCAGGGTCCTTGATAATAGCCGGGTTCAACACCATTTTTTCCGCCCACGCACATCCGGGGACTGGCTCAAGAGCCGGTTTGTTTAAATAGCGAAATTCTGGCTTCATAGCTCCTCCTGTGTTACATATTAAGTACAAACATATTTCAACTAAACGGGAGAGGGGGGAACGTGCCCGTGACGAAGTCAGGCCCACCCCAATGCAATGTTTTGTATGCCAATTATTTCATCCACACGAAGCCCCACTCCGTCCAGTACCAAAACGGGCTGAACTCCTATCTGTTCCGGCTGCAGGCGGAAGGCACCTGCCGCGCCCTGGTGGCGGGCAAATACGAGACCATTGTTCCGGGAGACCTGCTGGTCTATACACCGGAAGAGCCCTATGAGCTTATCGTGCAACCCCGGAAGGCCCCGGAATCAGAGGAGATCCAGCCGGTCGCAGACTATTTTCTGATCGGCAACGGAGAATGGCTGGACGCCTGGTGGAAGGATAAAAGCCTGCCCGCCAAAACGAATATCGGCTTTGACGATACAGTCCTTACCTTGTGGAAGCATATGATCAGCGAGAAGAAAAAAGTGATGCACAACCAGGAGGAAATTATGGATTACCTCCTGCGGACATTTTGTCTGACATTGGAGCAGGTCATCCGCCTCAAGCAGCGCACCAAAGGAGCGGATACCGCGTATCAGCTGAAGCAATATATCGAACATCATGCCCATGAACCTCTCAGCTTGGAGCGAATATCCGCTTCTGTGGGATTAAGCGTCTCCCGCTGCTCCTACCTGTTCAAGGCTGCTTTTGGCCAATCGCTGTTTGCCTATTGTATCGATGTCCGGCTGAAGCTTGCGCAGCAGCAGGTGCTCTACAGCAATCAGGCCCTGGAGCAGATTGCCGACAAAACAGGCTTTCAGAGCTACCCCCACTTCTGCCGGGTTTTCCGCCAGCGGTTCGGACACCCCCCGGGGGAGTACCGGCGTCAGTTCGGGTTTCGGTTCCAGGCAGATTGATGCAGCCTCCTGGATTAGCCCTCTACTTTCAAAACCTGATGCTCTTCCGCAAGCACCGCCTGCAGCTCGCTGTATTCCACATGCTGGACGATGCCGTCCCCATCCAACGCCAGTGAAGCCGCGGCGGCAGCCGATTGCCCCAGGATCATAAAGACCGGCTCCATCCGGATCGAACCGTAGGCCGCATGCGTAGCGGAGACACAGACGGGTACGATCAGATTGGTGCATTCCGCTTCCTTCGGGACAACCGCCCGGTAGCTAATGGGATAAGGAGCCTTCAATTTGATATAAAACCCGCCCTCTGTGCTGACATGCCCGTCCTCATTCACATAGTATTGAGTGTGATGCGAGTCCATGGCAAAGGAGCCCATCCCGATGGAATCCGGCACCGGGTTTTCCAGCCGGACCACGTGCTCCGTCACCACATAATCGCTTACCATTCTGCGGGACTCTCTGACGTACAGCTGGGGAGTCCAATGGCCAGTCTCGGTAAATTCATCCCGGGGCAATCCCCACGGCTTATAGACCGCACGGATTTCCTCCGGCACACGCGGGTGGTTTTGGATGGTCCAGACATACCCCTGCTGATAAACCAGGTGTTCCCTCCAGATTTGTTCCCGTGTCTGGTAATCTGCCTCGGCATAGCTGTGGTTCATCCCGTTATAGTCCGTGGAGATGCCGCTGTTATTATTGGAATCTGTCTTATCCGGGGTGACCAGGTTCAACTTAAAGAACTTGGTGCTTTGCCCCTGCTCAATAGCCCGGAACAGAATTTCGTAATCCGCTTCGTTATATCCCTCCGGCTTTTCAATCTCTATGCGGTTGTCCGGATTATTCGTCAGACACATGCGGAAGTTATAGGCCTGCAGCTTGGTGTCCCCATCGCCGATATCTCCGCCCCGGTCCGGATTCACACGCAGCAGCAAACCGCTTTCCGGTACCCCTTTGACCACATAGGGATCAATCCCGCCGGGCAGCTCATTGCCGGGATGAATGCCGTTTAAGGTCTCCCCGTATTGGGAATTGGACTCCCGGCCGACAAAATAGGCAACGCCGGATTTGCCCAGCAGATCCCCCTCATACGTGGCGTCGATAAACACCTTGCCCCGGTAGATCTTCCCGGATTCCATACGGATGGATTGGATGGTGGCTCCACGCTTCTCCACCCCGCCTTTAAGCTCAAGCCGCTCCCCATACACAACGTCGATGCTGTGTTCCGCCACAAACTCCTGCAGCACCTCAAGCGCTACCTTGGGTTCGAACAGCCAACGTGCCCCGCCCTCCCCATATTTCCGGGCGACCCGCCGGTAAAACTCCAAGGACAAACCCCCGATGGCTTCCTTCATGCCTACATCCGTATCTCCCAATCCTCCGGTGGTCAAACCGCCAATCCGGTTACTGGGTTCGATTACGACTACGCTTTTGCCCATTTTTTGGGCTTGGACAGCCGCCATAATGCCTGCAGCCGTACCTCCGTAAATGACAATATCCGCTTGTATATCCTGTCCCACGTTACCCCTCCTCATATTGACCTTCCCTACAAATATGATTATAAATCTCCTGCAGATAGGGCGTGAATGATGGATCTTCCTTTTTCGTTTGATGAATCTTACTGTTTTTGCATTGTTGCCTGTATCCTGCTAAGGTAGAGGAAATAGGAGGAAAGCCATAAGGAGGTTTGACCATGAAAGTGAGGATTATTGGACGCTGGGGCGCTTATCCCGCTGCAGGGGAAGCCAGTGCCTCTTACCTGCTGGAAGCAGGGGACCGGCAGCTTCTGCTGGACTGCGGCAGCGGAGCCTTAAGCGCGCTGCAGCGTTTTGTTCCGCTGAGCGAGTTGTCAGCGGTTGTCATCAGCCATCACCATCACGACCATGTAGCCGATCTGGGGTGTTTGCAGTACGCCTGCCTTGTGGAAACCGACCTGATGAAGCGGCAGCGGCCCTTGCGGATTTTGCTGCCGCGGGAGAGGGAGGGGGATTGGCCGTTGAAGGAAATGAAAGGGACCTATGCGGAGGGAATTTCCCATACCGCCAGCCTGACGGAGGAGAACGGGCTACGTCTCCGTTTTTTCCAGACGGACCATGACGGCTATTGCCTGGGGATGCGGATTGAAGCAGAGGGCAGGGTGCTGGTGTATACAGCCGATACCCGCTATAACGAGGCTCTGTTGCCTTGGCTTCAGGACGCAGACCTGCTCATTGCGGAAAGCTCCTTCTACAACGGGCAGGAGGCAGCGCGTTATGGACATATGACAGCTGCGGAGGCAGCCCGGTTGGCAGCCAAGGCAGGAGCCAAACGGCTGGTGCTCACCCATCTCCCCCATTTTGGGGAGCTCAGCCTGCTCCGGGAAGAAGCCGCAGCCGAATTCGGAAGGGAGATTATTCTCCCTGAGCCCGGCATGCAGCTCACCGTTTAACAACAAAAAATCCGCAGACTCTGCGGATTTTTTTGTGAAGCGGACGGGCCGCCACTCTTTATTTCGCCACCGTTAAATGCTGGTCGGCAGCCGGATTGCGTATCCGTTTGCCACGGGTGGTTACACCCAGCTTGCCTACTATAAACTCCCCGGCCGGGTGGCGAGTCAGCAGGTAGGTGGAAACCATGGACAGCACTAGTGCCGATACGGACAGATACAGGATATAAACCGATAGATTCCAATGCACACGGATGCCCTGGGGCAGAACCTTGAAGGCCTTATGGAGAACCGCAATGAAGAAAACATGAAGCCAGTAGATGCCGAAGGAATAGGAGCTCACCGTCTCCAGCCAACGGGGAACAAACCTTGCCTTAGCCGTCAGCGCGAAGATAAAGAAACAAAGCAGCACCGTATACACCAGCACATCCACACGCTTGGAGCCAAACGGGAACAGGCCTGTCTGTGCCGACAGCAGCACTGCTGCCGCTCCTGCTGCACTTCCAATAAAAAGGTGCAGCCTGTATGGACTCAGCTTGCGCCGGTACCAATCCAGATTCTGCCCCACATGGCAAGCCAGCACATAATAGAAAATCCAGGCGAAGAAGGGCAGCCACCATACGCTGACAGGAAGCGAAACCTTTTGCCAAAGAAGGGCAACGATCAGTAAATAACCTGCATTGATCAACAACGAATAAGGAAGCAGCCGCCGGAAGGGAATGGCCTTCACCAGCCTGTGAAACCCAATATGGAGCAGGTAAAACTGGAAGATAATCAGAATGAAATATCCATGAAATTGCCCCAGCACGATATTCTGCCATATTTTCACCAGCAGGGGACTGAAGGAGCCCTCAATGGCGCAGGCCATCGCTGCATAAAAAACACCCATAATGACATAAGGAACCAGAATGTACTTGGTTCTTTTCACCAAAAAACCCTCCGGCGTGCCCTGAGGGTAAGCATGGGACAGGACCAAGGCGGAGATAAACACAAACATAGGTGTGCCAAACAACAAAAGCTCCGTCACCGTTTTCCATACATTGAGGGCCGCTCCCCTTTCTGTATCCAGAAAGGGGTACCAATTCAAGGATGAGGAGATGGAATGACCCAGAACAATACTTAAACAAGCGATGGCCCGGAGAAAAAAAACTTCCCTAATCATAAAACCTTACGCCTCCTCTAATTGGTTTTTCCAAAAACCTCTACATTCCAATTGGCTTGTTGCATATGGGGACCCCCTATTATTGTTACATTTTGTATCATGAATGGAATTATTTCTCTTTCATTTGATACAGTATGTATCTGACGATACAGTTTGTCAATCCTTTTTCGCGTTTTTAGTTCCACGTACCCAGCCAACCGCCTCCAGGGTGGTTATAATGTAATGATGCGCAAATACAAGCTTTAACACTCACTGGAAGGAGCGATTCACCGATGCACACCATTCCAAATCTCTCATTACATGACGGACTCACCCTTCCCGCAATCGGTTTTGGAACCTACAGCTTGAAGGGCGAAGCCGGGGTAGCCGGCATAAAAAGCGCCATTGAGCTGGGCTATCGTCTGTTGGATTCCGCTTTCCGCTATGAGAACGAAGGGACAGTGGGAGAGGCAGTCCGGCAGGCCTCCGTGCCAAGGGACGAGCTCGTGATCTGTTCGAAGCTGCCCGGCAAACGCCACGCCTACCAGGAAGCGCTGGAAACTGTTCAGGAATCTCTGTATCGAGGCCGTCTGGACTACTATGACCTGTATTTGATCCATTGGCCCAATCCGCGGATCAATCTCTATGTGGAAGCCTGGCAGGCATTGATCGAGGCGAAAAAACGGGGTTATGTCCGCTCCATCGGCGTCTGCAATTTCCTGCCGGAGCATATCGAGCGGCTGGTGGCGGAAACGGGCGTGAAACCCAGCCTGAATCAAATTGAGCTGCACCCGTACTTCAATCAGGAGGAGCTGCGGAAGTGGCATAAGGAGCAGCAGATTGTTACAGAATCCTGGAGCCCCTTGGGGCGGAGCACCGGTATGCTGGAGCAGCCGGAAATCACCGGAATTGCCCGGCGTTATGGCAAAACTCCCTCCCAGGTAGTGCTGCGCTGGCATATCCAGCTGGGTGCCCTGCCGATTCCCCGGGCACGCTCTGCTGAGCATCAGCAGGAGAACCTGGAGGTGTTCGATTTTGAGCTGACACCGGAGGAAATGGCTTTGATCAACGGATTGACCCGGGCCGACGGACGGCTGCAGGATCAGGACCCGGCGGTGTATGAGGAATTCTAGGCATGTGCAGCAAAAAGCCCCATCCTCCTGCCGTATATTCTGCGGCAATCGGATGGGGCTATTGTTTGGTTCCGCTATTAGGGAAGCCGTGGCGCCTGCGCCAGACTGGGCCGGGGAAGGAAGGAGGCTGCGAGCTGTATCTCCTTTGGAGCTTCCGCTGCCGGTTCCGGCACAAGGGAATCAGGAGCGGTGAGCTCCGGCTCCTCGATCAGCCGAAGCAGCAGCTCCATGGCCTGATGAGCGGCCTTCTCCCGGGGATAATCCAGAGTGGCAATGGGCGGATGGGTTTCGCTGACCATCAGGATGTTCTCCGAGCTGATGATGGAAAGCTTCTCCGGCACGGCCCAGCCCCGCTCCCGGCAAGCGGAGCAAGCTCCGATGGCCGTTAAGTCATTGGCGCAAACCAGGGCAGTGAATGCCGGTTCTGCCGGAAGCTCCAGCAGATGCTCCCGGGCGGACTCGTAGCGTCCCCCATCTTCCAGCCAATCACACCGGAGTGTAACGTCCGGCGCTATTTCCTCCACCGCTGCTGCGAAGGACCTCATACGCGGATAAAGCGGAGCAGACAGCACTCCAGGCCCAATATACGCTATATGACGGTGCTCCAGTCGGATGAGCTCCGCCACCACCTGACGGTAAGCAGCAGCCCAATCCACATCAATAATATGGACGTTGGCGCTGGCCTTCCCGGGGGCCATGACGGATACCACGGGAATGCCCTTCTTCCGGAAGGAAGCCAGTGTCTCTTCCTTCAAGCTTTGCCCCAGCAGAACAATGCCATCCACACGACCGGCCAATTGGGCCAGCAGCTCCTGCTCACGGTCAGCGTCATAGCTCCGGTAGGCAATCATATAGCCATGCTTGCGGGCCGCTTCCTCCAAATGCAGGAGAATCCCCGCCTCGAAGGGATTGCCGATGAAATTGGTGAGCACAGCCAACTGGCCGCTCTTGCGGGTCTTCAGGCTGCGGGCCGTCAGGTTGGGCGTGTAGCCCAGCTCCTCCATGGCCGCCAGTACCTTGCGGCGGGTCTCCTCCTTGACGAAGCTTTTATTGTTCAGCACATACGACACAACAGCCACGGACACTCCTGCCAGCCGCGCCACATCATTGCGAGTTGCCATATCCTTCTCCTTGCTGTTCCATTGCTTGTTCCCCGGTCCCCGCTTAAGCACGGTACAGGACAGGGCTGCTTATCCTAAGTCTATCCGTTTCCGGGGAAAATGCAATCCTTACGAATAGCAGCGGATTTCGTAGATGGCGGCTGACGGGTCGCCGTTGGTAGCGTGGATCACCACCCGGAGCTTAGACAACTGAACCGGCGTATTTAGCACATGCTTCCGCTGTCGCTGGTAGTTGCCCTTCACCTGCAGAATCTCCCGGAAGCCATCGCCATCATCCGCCAGAATGCTGTAATCCCTGGCACATTGGGGATCTCGGTAGAAGGGCGGGTAATTATGGTATTCCGTCAGCAGATGCCCGGGGAAGGTTAGCTCAATCTCCCGAATCTCCACCTCACGGCTCCAATCCAGCTCCAACCATTGGGATAAGGGCTGACGGGGGTCGGACCGCCACAGATGGACCGATTCCCGGGGACGGGTTACGCCGCTCAGAACATTCTCAGGGCCGTAACACCGCTGGGCCGGCTCTATCTTAAAGCTGTGAGCGTGGAATTGGCTGCGCATTTGGCCATTGCCCATATCCCAGGCCGAAACATGTCCCGGCTCCACACCTCCGGCTCTCACCCAGTCTATGGCGGGGTTGGCATCCAGATCCAAGCGCACATAACCAGGCATAAGCCCCTCAATATCCTCATTCCATTCAATCCAGTGGGGTCCGCCCGGCGGCACGGACAGCTCTGTAGACGCAAGGATGAAGCCCGTATCGCACCGGTAATCCCACAGATTTTCCACCGGAACAACCCTTGCACCCACTTTTTGCACCGTATCCGATATGTTCAGAAGACATACAGACAGCTTGCGGATTGCTCCGCCTCCTACCGCAATCCATTGTCCACGGGCTGCGTCCAGACGGTTCCATTGCGTCTCTTTCTTATCCAGATCCAGCTTCTTGGGCTTCGTATCTCCCCAGCCCTTCAACAGAACGGTCCCCGCATTCCGGAAATCCGGCCCCATTCCGTAGAGCTCCGCTTCACTGCTGGCGCTGACCCTGGCCTCCCGGGCCAAGTCGTCCGGGTCCTCGTTCCGGCCGTTAGGCAGGTAACAGCCGTCCCGGAGAAGAACCTGCTTCAGCGCAGCACTGTGGTCTCTGGCATACTCCTTCACCGGCAGCTTCTCCGCAAGCGCCAGCGCAGCGGCTGTGCCTACCGCCTGGCCCATCAGAGCGGTGGTGCCCATAACACGTACCGTTCCCAGCGCAGCATGGGTCACGCTGACATTGCGTCCGGCCATCATCAGATTGTCTACATCCTTGGATAAGCAGATGCTAAGCGGGATGCCGTAGGGACCGCAGTAGCTTTTTACATTGTAATCCCCTTGGTAACCAGCCGCGGAATCGGGCTCGCTGGTAGGGGCCAAGAGACCACCCGGCGTATGCAGGTCCAGGAACCAGCCGCCGAAGGCCACCTCATCCTCGAACACTCTGCGCCCCATCACATCATGCTCGGTCATGAAATACTCGCCCATAATCCGGCGTGATTCCCGTTTGCCGGGGACCTGCCCGATCCAATCCAGCGCATAGTTGGCGGCCAGCTCCCGGGTCTCCGGGTCCTTGTTCTTGATCCAGTCCCATACTCCCAGCGTATGGCGGGTAAGTTCATGGCGGATATCCTCCGCGTCATGAATGGTGTCCCAGGGAATCCCGATCTCCAGCCACCAATAACCGCCGCGGATATCATAGGGGGGACGGCCCTGCTTATAGAAAAAGTCCGGATGATCGTACTTTACCGCCCATTCAGGAGCTTCGAAGGGAACGGGATAGCCCATATTCTTAGCCTTAAAATGAATGGAATTGCCCATGGTATCCTTGCTGGCCTCCAGGGGAGCATGGGGCTCGTTGAATTCATCCCGGCCCTCCGAGCCCATGCGCCATTGGCAGCCGGCCAGATGGGCGACAATACCGTCGCCGGTGCAGTCAATGAACGTATCGGCACTCACCACAAGCTCTGTTTCGGCATTGGCCACAAGCCCCGTCACGGTCCGGATCCGTCGTTTTCCATCCATTTCCACGCGGGAAACGGGTGTGTTCACATGGAAGGTGAGATTAGGAGTTTTCACCGCCATATCATACATAACCATGTCCCACACGCTATTGGTCCAGCCGTTCTCCATAATCAGCTCATGGTTGCGGGCCCTCTCTTCAATCAGCAGCTCCGAAATAATCCCCGTCTCCCGGGCATAAGCATGAAAGCAAGCCGCACCGTGGGGGGTCACCCGGATTTCCGACGAGCTGTTGCCGCCGAATACCGGACGGTCTTGAATCAGACAGGTTTGGGCTCCATGCCGGGCTGCTGCCACTGCCGCACAAAAGCCGGCCAGACCGCCTCCGATGACGGCCACTTCATAATGCTCCTTCAGGGTTTTCATCTTCCTGATTACCTCCTGTATTTACTCGAGTAAAAATACGGAGAATGAGAGGGCCACTCGATTTTATGAACCGGCGGCCTCGTCATTTACTCGAGTAAATATTATCATGTTTAGTTTTGCTCCGCAATCCGAAAATTTACCCGGAAAGAGAGTTATTGCCTCTTTTTTTTAGCAAATTGAATGCTGGTATGCTTATATCGGACTCCTGCATGCGTTAGCAATGCGGGAGTCCGCCGTTCTCCATTCTATTTGCCGTAGCCCAGCGCCTGCAGCTGCTTTTGTGCGGAATCCAACAGTGTTTTATAATTCATGGTGGTTTCCAGCGTCTTCAAGAAGGCGTCATATTCGCTGATAGGACGTTTGCCATATGCAAATTTGGTGAATTCCTCTTCGATAAATCGGATAGCATCCGCATGGTTATAGCCGTCGGGGGAGATCAAGAACCCGTTCAGCGCCTTGATCCGCTCCTGCTTGTTGGCGAAATCAATATAACCGGATTGCGGTGCAAATTTCACCTG
Source organism: Paenibacillus mesotrionivorans (assembly GCF_046098205.1). Lineage (NCBI taxonomy): Bacteria > Bacillati > Bacillota > Bacilli > Caryophanales > Paenibacillaceae > Paenibacillus > Paenibacillus mesotrionivorans. Next base: position 199,650 of record NZ_JBJURJ010000014.1, read on the forward strand.
CAGGTAGCTGAGCTCGGGACGGCCTGTAAACTGGTACAACCAGGTATAACCCGCTTCCTTACCCATCAGCTCGGTAGGGACCACCTTCTCGCCCTCCAGGTTGAAGTGTTTGCCCTTCTGCCCGAATTGCACCAGTTGGGAGCCTTCCTTGCCCGACACGTAATTCAACAGCTCGAATACCTTCTTCAGCTTGACCGGATCCTTCTCCAGCGTTTTCGGAAGAGCGAACAGCGCCCCGGCATTGCCGATGTCAAAGGAGCTTTCTATGGCACCCGCCGGTCCCTTGGGGGGAGCCAACTGAACCCATTGGGCGTTGGGATTGACCTTCTTGATCTGCTCCATAGGCTGGTCCTTGGCTATACTGGCCCAATCTGTATAGATAATGCCGGCCTGCCCCTTGATGGCCTTCTCCAAATGCTGGGTGCCGGTATTGGCCATCAATTCCGGATCTACAGATCCGCTTGCGATGAATTTGTTAATCATCGTGAGCGCATCCTTCATTCCCGGCTCATACAGGGAGTTCACGATTTTCCCGTCCTTCACGTAGAATTCCGCGAAGTAGCCAACGCCATATCCGCCGAAGAAGGGAGCAAAGGTGCCCAGCTTGCCGCCGGTAAGACCGAAGGTATCCTTTTTGCCATTGCCGTCAGGGTCCTGCTCGGTGAAGGCCTTGGATACGGCCAGAAGCTCGTCATAGGTGGCCGGGGTTTGCAGCTTCAGCTTATCCAACCAGTCCTTGCGGATCCAGAAGGTGGAGTACGGGATGGTCGGAGCTTTGGCAATGGCATATACCTTGCCGTCGAAGGTGGCCTTTTTGATACTGTCGACACCGATAAAATCCTTAACAGGCTTTAATTCTTTATCCAAATAGGGGGTCAGGTCCAAAAGCAGTCCCTGCTGGATGTACTGCTTGATTGCCGCTTTGTCCACCCCGAACAAGTCGGGGAAATTGCCAGAGGCCATACGCACGTTCAGCTGGTTCTTGTAATCATCGCCGGCAGCATAAGCAGTCATGTTAATGTCCACATTCAGCGCTTTGTCCAGATCCTGCTTGATGAAATCCTTATCCGCTGCCGGCAGGCCGCTGGCATTCTGGATAATTTCCAGCTTCACCGGTTTTGACGGCTCTGCCGGAGCAGTGCTTGCCGAAGCGGCAGATGATGCACCAGTTGAGGGAGAATTGGCTGCCTGCTCGGAGCTGCTCCCGCAGCCGGCGGCCAGTGTTCCCAGGATGGCGGCAGACAGCAAGGCGGGACCCCATTTATTTTGACCCATGTTTGAACCCCTTCTTTCGTTGGTTTGGCCAAGCATTATGTCAACACGCCGGCGGGTAGAGAAATCTGTAGGCGCATATATCCCGCCGAAGCGCATTCAACCTTTGACGGACCCGAGCAGCATGCCGCGGGTAAAGTGCTTCTGCAGAAAAGGGTATACCAGAATGATGGGAAGGCTGGCCATGACCACCGCTGCCATCTGGAGAGTCTCGGTGGGCGTAATATTCTCGGCATTTTCCAGAGGCTGCTGGGTCTGCATGAGAATTTCCCGGACGATGACCTGCAGCGGGAACAGCTTGCGGTTTGTCACATACATGATCGCCTGGAAGAATTCATTCCAGTGCCCCACCCCATAGAACAGCCCAACCGTGACCATTACCGGCAGAGACAGGGGAACCACGATCTGCCAGAGAATCCGGAAGTCGCTGGCGCCGTCGATTTTGGCCGATTCGAACAGCTCCTCCGGCAGCTGCTCCAGAAAGCTTTTGACAATCAGGATATTAAAGCTCCAAATCAGGTTCGGAATTATGAGTGCCCAGATGGAATTCAGCAGCCCGGAGGACTTCACCACCAGGTAGGTGGGAATAAGACCGCCGCCGAACAGCATGGTGAACACAACCATCAGCAGAAGGGCACTCCGCGCCGGCAAGCGCTTACGGCTCAGGGGATACGCCATCAGCACCGTAAAAAGCATATTCAGCGCCGTTCCCAGCACGGTGATCAGAATGGTAATGCCCAAGGCGTCCATCATGCCGGATTCGTGAATGAGCTTGCTGTAGGCGGTAAAGGTGATTTCCTTCGGAATCAGCATGAAGCCGCCGTTCTTCAAGACCTCACTAATCGGCGTAATGGATACGGAGACCACGTACAGCATGGGGAACAGGGCAGCCGCTCCGCACAATGCCAGAAGGACGATGATGATACCGTTAAAGATGCGGTCCTGTATGCCTCTTACCATATTCCTTCCCCCCACCGCTTGGCAATTGAATTGGAGACCAGCACCAAAATCATGCCGATGCCTGATTTGAACAGGCCCACTGCGGATGCCAGGCTGAAGTTCATCTGCTGCAGTCCCGTCCGGAATACCCACGTGTCGAGAATATCTGCAACCGGGTAAACATGGATATTGTACATAATGTAAATTTGCTCGAAGCCCGCGTCCAGAACCTGCCCCAGCCGAAGAATGAACAGCATAATGAAGACGCTGCGGATGCCGGGCAGTGTGATGTGATAGATCATCCGGAGCCTCCCTGCTCCGTCGATGGAGGCCGCCTCATACAGGGTTGGGTCAATACCTGCCATCGCAGCCAGATAAATAATGGCGCCCCACCCGAAATTCTGCCAGATATCTGATGCGACCAGTACCGACCGGAAGGTTTCGGTGGAGGTGAGGAAGGCGATTGGAGTGCCGCCCAAGGTGGCGATCCACTTATTTACCAGACCCGACGATTGGGAAAAAAGGGCCAGCATCATACCGTAAATGATGACCCACGAGAGAAAATGGGGCATATACGTTAAGGTTTGCACCACGGACTTGAACCATTTCACCCGGCATTCATTCAGCATCAGGGCAAACAGAATAGGCGGGAATATGCCAAATACCAGCTTATAGAGACTGATGAGGAGGGTATTACCGAATAGCTGGGAGAAATAGGGGGATTCAAAAAATGTGAGAAAATGCTTGTTCCACGGGTCAGCCCATGGACTGCGGAGAATGCCGTCCAGGATGCTGAAATCCTTGAATGCAATGACCACTCCATACATGGGAATGTACTTGAACCAAATGTAATAGACCACGCCGGGCAGGAGCATCAGATACAACGCCTTGAACTGCCAGGCCCGTTTCAGAACCCGGGCCACTGCGCCCGTCCGGATGGCGGCTTGCTGCTGAATGGGGATATGCTGGTCCATTTGCTGTCACCTCTTCTTCCAGGTTAGCTCTGCCGTTTAGCAGTCCTTCCTACGGACGCTTGATTTGGCTGCGCTTTCAAATCTGTATCCGTAGTATACCAACCAGAAAGCGTTTGCAATATGCAGTGAACATGTCAAAATAGGCTGTAAACTTGCCGGGTTTTGAACCGGACACGGTCGCAAGGAAAAAAGCCGCTTCCCCGCCGCAGTTCGATGCAGCAGGAAGCGGCTTTTATTGTTAACGGCTTGCCAGGACCGGTTTAGGCCGGGCCCTCCTCATCCTCCCGCTCATGCAGACGCAGGGTGCTCTCCCCCACCATTCCGTCCGCCGGACGTACTGGCAGCCGGACCGCCACTACCGTTCCCTTCCCCGGTACGCTGCGGATGCGGAGCCCCCACGGCTCTCCGAAGTGCAGCCGCAGCCGGTCATGCACATTGTTCACTCCGATCCCGGTGAACCTGTCCGCCATGGGCTTGCCGTTGCGGGCTTCCCGAAGCAGCTGGAGCTGCTCCCGGTCCATCCCCACTCCGTTATCACGGATGTAGAAGACCAGCTTGCCGCCCTTTACCCGGCTGCGGATACGGATTTCGCCGGTCCGGCCCGAAGGCACGATGCCGTGGAAAATCGCATTTTCCACTAGGGGCTGCAGCGTCAGCTTCAGTATGGCCAGGTTCAAGCTGTCCGTTTTCACCTGATTGATGAAGATAAATTTATCCCCGTAGCGCATACGTTGAATCTGCAAATACCGGAGAAGCCCGTCCAGCTCCTCCTCTACCCGGACAAACTCGGTGGTGCGGTCGAAGGTTAGCTTCAATAACCCCACCAGCGACCGGATCGTCTCCTTCACGTCACCGGTGCGCTGCTGGCGGGCCAGGCTGCCGATGCATGCCAGCGTATTGTACAGGAAGTGCGGAGCAATCTGGCTTTGCAGCACCTTCAGCTCCAGCTCCTGCTTGCGGCGGTCCATCTCCCGGGTTTCCTCCAGAAGCCCCTGAATCCGCCCCATCATGCTATTGAAGCTGGCTGCCAGCCGTCCGATCTCATCATTGCGCCTGATGCTGATCGTGGGAATCACCTCCATATCCTGAACCCGGTCCATTCGCGAGGCCAACAGCCGGATCGGACGGGTGAAGAAGCGGGACATGATGAAGGCCGTTACGAACAGCACCACCAGCATAACCAGCGCCACCGTCTTATAATCGTTCAGAAGCACGGAGACATTCTGATAAAAGTAGCTTTCCTTGATAAAAAAGATCAGGGACCAGCCCATGCGGTTTTGCCCGGATTTCAGGGTAACCAGCCTTCCTGCAGGACCGTCATAGTGACTGGTCCCTGTTGACAAATCGTATACGTCGCGAAGAAAGGACTCCGGCAGTACCGTTGCAAATTCCTCCGGCTTGGACGGCAGCAGATCCGTCTGGTTGTCGTAAGCCACTACCTGGCCTTGGCTGGATATCAGCACGAAGGTCTGATTCTCCGGCTTGACCTCCGACACCTTGCGCACCAGCTTCTCCAGATCCAGCTCCACCACCGCCACCCCCGCGCTGCGGTTCATCGGGTCGAGCATCTGCCGGGCAATGGCCACCGTGTAGCCCGACTGGGGTGAGCTGTAGGGCTGGCTGACAACAGAGGAATAGCTCTCCTTGGCCAGTTCGTAGAGACCGGGAAGCATGGGATTGCCCAGCACCTCATAATACACCTGGGCACTGCTGTACACCCGGCCCTCACCGGTAACAATATACAGGGTCTTTACAATGGTGCTGTTATTTTCCGCCGCGGAACGCAGAAAACCTTCCACCTGTCCGGCCTCCGGGGACTCCAGCAAACTGGTCTGGGAGGACAGAAGCAGAAGAATATTCTGGCCATTATCCAGATACGTATCCAAAAACTGGTTAGTACGCACCATCAGTGTCTGGGCATCATCTACGATCTGGTTCTTGAACAGCCGGGAGGCCCGCTGATAGTTCATACCCGCCAGCAGCGCAAACATAAGAAAGGTGACCGCAAAAAAAAGCATAAATTGCTTCGTGGCCATGCTTCTGCCTGTCACCCAATGAAGGAGCCGTTGCAAGGGCATCATCCTTTTTTGTAAAAAGTGGGGGACACGCCCGTATATTGCCGGAAGGTGGCCGTGAAGTACCGGTAGCTGGGGATGCCTACAGCATTCCCTACCTCGTACACCCGCATGGTCGTGTTCTGCAGAAGCCCGATGGCCTTCTCCATCCGTTGCTGTGTCACGTAGTCGTTGAAGGAGCTGCCCGTCTCTATCCGGAACAGCCTGCTTAAATAATGAGAGCTTAACCCCACCTGCTTGGCCACGGAAACCAGGGTCAGGGACTGGTCCAGATGCTCCCGGATGTAGCGCTGGGCATCGGCAATCTCCTTGCGCAGCTTGCGCTGGACTCCCTTGCCGGTCACGGCCGGCTTCAGCATATGGAGCAGAACAGCGGTGAGTTCATCGATGCTCCCTGCTTCGGCGCAAGCCCTGGCCGCATCATCCCATAGCCCCTCCGCCCCCTCCGTCCCGCGCCGCTGCCGCAGCTGAAGGGAGGCCCAGCTCTGCAGGGCTGCAGGATGGAGCCGGTTGGCTATCGCCCACTTGCCCAGCTCCTCCCGGATAAAGGCGAGAAGCCGCTCCGTGTCCGGAAAAGTGGCAGCAAGCTTATCCAGCGCCGCCAGGGATTCGCCCGGGCCCTTGCCCTTATCCCCGCCTCCCGCATAAACCCGCCGCTCCGGCTCATAGAAGGCATCCAACGGCTTTTCCGACAGCAGCCGGAACTGCTCCACTGCCTCCTCCTCCGTCTCAGCCGGGCCTGGAGCCGTCACTGCATAAATCCGGAGGGCGCCGTTCAAATAGCTAAGCTCATCCTCCAGGCGGTCTGCCAGCTGAATGAGATCCTCCGCTTCCCACCCGACATCCGCTGTCCTGCCGTCCTCGGCCTCCCTTTCTTCTGCACCCGAAACCAGAAGGTAGATCCCTTCCCCAGCAGCGGCCCACCGGAGGGGCAGGCCGTTATGCTCCAGCTCCATTAGATATTCCTCCACCTCCCGCAGCCCGGGAAGGCGGAGCTCCCGCTTCAATTCCACATGCAGGGCACAGCTTCGCAAGGGCGGCTTCAGTCCGTACAACCGCTTCAGCATTTGCAGTAGCTCCGTTGTCTGTCCATCCCTGCCGGATGCGCCTGCCTGGGCCAGGAGCTTGGACAGCGCCTTGGAAAGCTCCCAGCGCCTTCCTTCCGCCTCCTTGGTGAAAAGCAGCCGTTGCCGTTCTTGAGCCTCTCTGGCTTTGGAGAGGGCACGGATAATATCCGGGTCGTCCATTTCCACCTTAATCAGATATTCCACAGCCCCTAGCTGAATGGCCTCCCGGGCGTAGCCGAATTCGGAGTGGCAGGTGAGCAGAATCACCTGGAGGGCAATGCCCTCCTCCCGCAGGCGGCGGAACAAAGTGATGCCATCCATAATCGGCATGGTAATATCGGTTATCACTACATCCGGGGCCCGTTCCCGGCAGAAGCGCAGAGCCATCTCCCCGTTCTCCGCCTCGCCGGCAAGCCGGAAGCCATGAGCCGCCCAATCGAACAGCCGCAGCTCCTCCCTAAGCGGAAGCTCATCATCGACAATGAGGACATCCAAGAGCCGCTCCTTCGTCACATCCGCCGCCCCCTTTGCTTCCCACTATAATGTAAGCGTTTTATTGCAATTATTGTAGCATATTCTCCCCGGGACGGTTATGCAGAAAATCGTAAAAAGTATCCTCCATTCAAGCTATATGCCCCATTCTATCCCAAGTTGATATTTACTCGAGTAAATTCTATTGAAGTTTTCCCCCCTCCGGATAAGCCCTCCAGAGGGGGATTACATTCGCTATTGGGGGATCGCCTTACGGCAGCACTACAACATCTCCTGCTTGCAGCCCTTCCACAATCTCCACTTTTTCCGGTGTTTCCATACCGATTTTCACCGGTTTTTTCTCCGTCTGGCCGCTGCCCTTGTCCAGAAGCACGGAGGTAGTGCCTCCCTCACGGACAACCGCCATAGCCGGAATTACCAGCGCATCCTCCTTACGTTCTGTTTCAATCTCACCGCTTAAGGACAATCCGGCAATCAGATATTCGCTTTTTTCCAGGGAAATAATGACCTCGAACTGGGCCAGCTGATTCAGCGTGTTTTCGTCCGTACCCGTCTTGGCAAATTTGGACACCTTCTCCACCTTGCCCTTCAGGGTCATATCCTTCACTGCCGTAAGCTTAACCCCTACAGACATGCCGGGTTTGATCCGGAACACATCGGCCTCACCTACCAGTGCAAGCATCTGGAGCTGGTCCAGCTGCACGATTTTGCCGACATACTGGTTCTCCGTCAGCGCATGGGGGCGTTTGGCCGAGCTTTCATACAGGAAAATCCCCGACACGGGAGACTGGTACTCCGCCGCGGCAAGCCGCTTCCGCTTCTCTACCAGTGCCTTGCGCTGCAGATCCAGGTTCACGTCCGTCAGCTGCCGGTTCAGCTTAGCCGTCTCTCTGGAGGTCAGCGCATCCACCCGCTCCGTCTCACTGGTGCCCGTGCCCATAGCCGTTTCCTTCACATCGCCGGCATAACGGGCCAGCTCTGATTCCAGCTCGGTTTTGCGGATAGCGGCCTCTTCTTTTTGAATCTCCGTCTGCAGGTCGGAGCCGTCCATCTTAAACAGCACATCTCCTTCCTGCACCTGCTGGCCATCCGTTGCCATCCATGCCGATACCCGCGACCCGAAGGGTGCATAGACCATGGTTTCCTGCTGGTACAGGGATTTCCCCTTTACCTCTACCTTATTAACAAGGGTCTCCTTGGCCGCCGTAAACACAATGGCCTGCTGTGCACCGGCCGGGTTCACCTGGGGTGCAGGATGGGATTGTATGTATAAGACCGCACTTATGCCGATCAGAACAAGTCCTAGAATGATCCATTTAATTTTTTTGCGTATGTTCTTCATCTGACGCTTTCTCCCTTCAATCTGAAAATAACTTGGCCCTGCCCTTGCTGCTTCCTAATCCCGCTTAATGGCCGTCAGTGCATCGGTTCTAGAGGCGCTCACCGCCGGATAAAGTCCGGACAGCACCCCGGTCATAATCGCGAAGATCATCCCGGTCAGGATGGTGAGAGGGGGGATAAAGATCATCGGCGATTTGTCCTCGGATACAGACATAATCAGCACATTGAGCCCCCAGACTACCCAATAGGAAAACACAATGCCCAGCAATCCTCCCAACAGTCCAGTCAGCGCCGCCTCCACAATAAACATGTTGCGGATTTGCGCCAGATTCGCTCCCAGCACCTTCATGATACCAATCTGGCGGCGCCGCTGGTAGGTGGACATGGTCATGGCCACGATAATGGAAATGGAGGCAATAATCAGAATGAAGACACCGATACCCATAGCGACCATCTTGATAATGGCGAACTGCTCGGCCACCATTTCCCGCTGATTCAGATTAGTTCGTGTATTGACCCGCAGCCGCTGAATCTGCTTCTCCACCGATTCAACCACATCCTGGCTGTCTACCTTGACAGTAGCTGTTCCATAGCTTTCCGTGGAGCTGGCGGTCACCGTTTTGTTCTCATTCAACTGCTCTTGAAGCATCTGCATGGTTTCTATGGAGACATATATCTTCTTGTCGTATTGAGCATTATCCGCATTGGTTCCCTGAGGCAGCTTCAGGATACCGGCCACTCTGAGCGGCGTGCTGGTCCGCGTCTTCCCCGTATTGCCTACCTGCGTCTTGAATTGAAGCTGCTTTTGATACAGCTCGGTGGGGGTTTTTTGCAGCTTCCGGTACTGGTCCATCAGATCCTTATCATACGGATTCCGGGAAATCTGCTCCATCAGATTATCCATCGTCACCGGATCGTTAAGCCCCAGAGTCGCTCCGTAATTTAACACAATGGCCCCCTGTGTATCCACAGGTCCCCCTTGGGCAAAGGTATGGCCAAACTGCGTCAGGGAATCCAGGTTCGTACCGATTACCTGCACATAGGAATTCCGGTTGTCATTGGTCACCATCTGCATATAACCCATTTCCTCGAATGGGGCCGCTGCGGAAACATGGGGGAATTGGCGGATGAGATCCAGCTTCTGCTTCGTCAGCTTGCCCTGCTCCAGCATTTCGGCACTGATCCTGGAGCCTCCCGTTGATCCCGGGGCCGATACTCCGGCGTTGGCCGTTACCGTAATTTCATCCATTTTGAAAAACTGGTTCATTTCCTTTTCCGTATACTTCTGGGCGGAATCCCCTACGCTCATGGCCACCACAATGGCGGCACAGCCGATGGAGATCCCCGCCGCACACAGCCCCGTAACTACCTTGCGGCGTTTCACCTGATCCCAGGATAACCGCAATATATCGCTGATTCTCATGCTTCCTCACCTCCGGCCGCCACTTCACCGGCCCCCTCCGTATCCTGGAGGCAGCCATCCCGCAAAGTAAGAATACGCTTGGTATGCCGGGCCACCTCATGCTCGTGGGTCACGATAATGAAGGTGGTGGAGAGGGTGCTGTTGAGCCTTTTCAGAATCGTAATGATTTCATCCTCCGTCTTGGTATCCAAATTGCCTGTTGGCTCGTCCGCAAAAATAACCGACGGCTCCGTCACCAGCGAACGGGCGATACTTACCCGCTGCTGCTGGCCCCCCGACAGCTGCGAGGGAAACAGCTCCGATTTTTCGGGAATGCCCACCTGCTCCAGGAGCGATAGGGCCTTTTGCTTGCGCACGGAAGGGCGGATGGACTGGAATATAAGCGGCAGCTCCACGTTCTCCCTCACCGTCAGATTGGCAATCAGCTCGTACGCCTGAAAAATAAAACCGATATGCGTTCTTCGAAATTCTGCCAGCTGGCTCTCGTTCATTTTCACGATGCTTTCGCCGGCTATGTAGATGTTCCCCTCTGTTGGCTTCATCAGTCCCGCCATCAGGTTTAACAGGGTGGATTTGCCTGACCCGGAGCTGCCCAATAATGCCAGCATTTCCCCCTTTTGCACCCGAAAATCGATATTCTGAAGCACTTGCGTCGTTTCACCCCCGCTTAAGAAGGAGTGAGACAAATGTTCCACTCGAAGCATAACCGCCATCCTTTCCTCCAAAACCCGGTCTGCAGGACAAACACACATAATGTGTAAGGCATCTCCTGACTGAGCCGGGCGTATTCCGAACAATCCGGACCATCACCCTTCCAAACGGACATAAAAAGGGCATACATATGTTTTGACGATACGGGAAAGGAAAAGGTTTCTTAACATTTCCTGAACTTGGCTATTTGATCGATTTCTAAGAGAGAATTTCATGAGCACATGGGGATTTTCCTTTAGGTGTTTACAACAACTGTATAACACTGTTACAATGCCTCTATAACAACGTTATAGAAAGGCGGCATTATAATGGATTCACCTTCTAATCCGGTCTCCCCGCCGGCAGACACCCGCATCGTCATCCGGGAAGCGGCCAAACGCCTCTTTCTCCGCCAAGGCTACCATCAAGTATCCATGCGGGCGCTTGCGGCGGAAGCGGGTATTTCCACCGGCCCTTTATATTTCCATTACCGCAGCAAATCCGATGTGTTCTTTGATATTTGCCTGGACGCCCTCTCCCGCTTGAATGAGCACGTGGAGCAAGCAGCTTCTACCGGGACGGGTTTTCTCCTGCGCCTCCGGGAAATTTTCCGCGCCTTCCAACAATTTTATGAGCTAGAGCCGTTAAACAGCCAACTGGTACGGCTTTGCTTCAACCCGCTCTTCGGTATCGGCTTTTCACAAGAACAGCTGGGGCTGCTTCTGGAAAAGAAAGCTTTGCATATGGAGCTGATGCAGGAGGTTATCCGCCAGGGTATCGCCTGCGGAGAGCTGAAGGAGCTGGATTCCGCCCGGTTTATGCTGATCCTGTATGCACTGGGGGATGGTATCTTTTCCGCACGGGAAAATGGAGAACTGGAGCGTTTCGGCATTACGTTGGAGACTTTGATGGAGGAGGCCTCCCGTCTGTTGTATACGGGCATTGTGAAGAGAGAGGGGAACGGGCCATGTTGATGGGAGTGCTGGTTGGGGTATTGTGCACAGTGGCTGCAGTGGCCGCCGCTTTGCTGTTCTACCGTCGGATGAAGCAGCAGAATATCCTCGCTGCTGCACGGAAAGCGGTGGAACAGGGAGGGATCAGCTCCGTGGAGGAAGTGGTGCTGGGCGGTGTGCGCCAGCGTGTCCTGATCCAGACCCGCCGTCCCGCCACACCCGTGCTGCTGGTGCTTCATGGGGGACCGGGCATGCCGGTTCCCGGAGTCGGCTGCCGGGAGGCGGACTGGGTGTTCAACCTCTGCACCCGGCGGCTGCTGGAGCAATACACCGTCGTTTTCTGGGACCAGCGGGGAACAGGCGCCTCCTGGTCCCGGGACATTGACCCTCACTCCATGCATGTAGAACAGCACGTGGAGGATGCCGCCCAATTGGTAGAATGGCTCACCGCCCGTTTTGGCACCGAGAAGCTCACTCTCTGCGGAATTTCCTGGGGCTCCCTGCTGGGTTTGAAGCTGGCAGCCCGCTGTCCGCAGAAGCTGGACGCCTATTTCGGTCTGGCCCAGATTGTGGATTGGACGGGAAGCGATAAGGAGGCTTATACCTGGCTTCTGCAGGAAGCCAAAATGCATGGGCATAACAAGGCTCTCCGGGAGCTGGAGAGAATGGGACCGCCGCCTTATACCCTCAACTTGGCTAACTGGAATCAGCTGAGGAAATGGCTAATGCTGCTGGGAGGATTCATCTATAACGGCGGGGAGACCAAACATCCCGGCATGGCTGCCGCCTTTCGTTTACTGCTGTCGTCTCCGGATTATTCCCTGGGAAATCTGATCAGGATGTTCACCCGCGGCATGAAGCTTTCTTACTCGCCGCAAACCTTGAGAGATATGGATGCATTCAACGCCTCCATCGAGATTCCCCGACTGGAAATTCCCGCCACCTTCATCCATGGTCGATTGGATCGGGTTATTTCGGGGCGGCTGCTGGAGCAATATGTGGACCGGCTGGATTCTCCCCAAGGCAAAAGCCTACACTGGCTGGAGCGCTCCGCCCATATGTTCTGCCCGGACGATGCCCGGCTGGTGGAAGAATTGCTCCTGGCCGGAGTTAATCCGACTTGGTCAGCAAATACAAAAAATATGGCGTACTGAACAAGGTTCTAACGGCGGTGAAAGACGCTATTTGCCCCCAAAACAGCTCTTCTCCATTCTAACGGCGGTAGGAGACGCTATTCCCGAGGAATGTACCGGTTTTGCCGCGAGTAGGCTCCAATAAGATCCCACACCGCCGTTAGATTTTGAAATGTCTTCTTTTCCGCAGAATAACGGCTGTGGCTTCCGTTAGAATGTACCACAGCACCAGCGTCCGGTGCCGTTCTACCCGAACGCAGCAGTCTACAGAGAAAAGCCGGGAAGCCTGCCTAATCCTTGACTGGATCATGCAGGCTTCCTTGCCTATGGACGTACTCATCTTTCCACTTCAGCTTCCCGTGCTCTGATAATGGCGGACTCCCACCTGCCAGACCGCCAGCGACACCGCCATAAAGGCCAGCCCTGCAGGCAGCGAAAGCCATCCGGCCCACACTGGATACCCCCAGCCGCAGATAGCCGCAGCCGGATAGAAGCTCACAGGCAGCACCGGCGGCAGGAACAGGAACATCCCTTTCAGCATCCGCGGCATATAGGGCTCGGGGCAGCGGGTCACCTGGTAGCTGGCATTGGTGAGAATGTAAATCCAGTCCAGACCTTTAATGGTGAAGAAGGCCACACCGGAGGTCAGAACGAACACGCCGCAGTACATGATGGTTCCTCCGGCCAACGCCGAAACCAGCAGCGACGCATTCCACAGGGAGAGTGGCACATCCATCCGCGCAAGGGCCCAAAGAATGGCGCACACCCCCGTGACCGGGCGCATCAGGCGGTGCAGGTGAAACCGCGAGGCCGCCACCTGCATAAATAATGAACACGGCCGTAGCAGCACCCGGTCAAATTCCCCGGAGCGCAGCATCTGCCAGGGAAAATAATCGAAGCCCCGGCATAAGCTCTCTGCCAGCCCGAAGGAAGATACCGCTAGAGCGTAGATTAGAATAATCCGCTCTACCGACCACTCTCCAATACTGCCGAAGCGGGAGAACAGCAGCACCGTAGACAGCGGATCGGTCACCACTACAAAACCTACCTGGATCAGCATCAGCCACCAGCCCTTGTATTCCATCCCGCTCAGGAGATGCAGGCGCAGCAGCTTGAAATATACCTTGGCCTCCAACAGCCTCACCCTCCTTGAATAATCAGATGCTTAAGCCGACTTTTCATGATCGTCCGACCAACAACCACAAAAACAACAATCCAAAACAGCTGCAGCATCATTCCCGGCCACGCCGTTCCAGGTGTCAGGCTGCCCGTATAGAGCTGTGCCGGAAGGTCAGCGAAGCCGCCGAAGGGCTGCAAGCGGAGGAAGGTTTGCAGACTGTCCGGCCATAACCGCAAGGGCAGATAAGTCCCTGACAAGACGGCGCTCAACAGCATCAGCATATAGAAGGGACCATCCCCCCAGGTCGTATTCAGCCGGATGGCGGTAACCAGCATGGCATAAGCGGAGCACAGGAGAAAAGCCAGCACCACTGACAGCAGGAAGAGGAGGAAGCCCCCGGCAGAAGCAGGCCCAGCCAGCGCATAGCCTGCCGGCATCAGGATCCCCGCTACAATGGTCAGCACTCCGCGCAGCCAATTGGTCCCCAGCTTGCCTGCCGCGCTTTTTACCAGCCAATGGAGATAGAGATCCATGGGACGACATAGCTCCAGCGCCACATCCCCCTTATTGATTTTGGTTAGAATCTCACTATCAATGGACATGGCCTGGAAAACAAAAATACCCTGCGCCAGCCAGATATAGGAGATCGTCTGCTCCAAGCCAAAGCCGTTATGATTCCATCCACCGTCCTGGCTGTAGGTATAAAAAACGGTATACACCACACACTCGATAATAGCCCAAAACACACCGACCATAGCCCCGGAAAGGGCAGCTACCCGGTACTGCAGCCCCTCCGCCATCCGGACACGAAAAAGAGAGCGGCACGCTCTCCAGGTTTGCATCGCAAGCATGATATATCCCCCCTACACCAAAGCCAAGTCATTGTACATGGCGGCAATCATTTCATCCGTGTTCACCTTCATCACGACCTCGGGTGCATATTTCTTCTGGAGTCCGGATAACCTCCCGTCATACAAGAGCCGCCCCCGGCCAATCACCATTACCCGTTGGCATAATGCCTCCATATCGTCCATGTCATGGGTGGTGAGCACCATGGTGACGCCGTTGCGCTGATTCTCCTCCTTCAAGAACCCCCGGATCGCCAGCTTGGATACGGCATCCAATCCGATGGTCGGCTCATCAAGGAACAGAATCCGCGGGCGGTGAAGCAAGGCCGCCGCCAGCTCGCAGCGCATCCGCTGCCCCAACGACAGCTGCCGCACCGGCGTCTGCAGCAGACTGTCCACTCCCAGCACTCCGGTCAGCTGGTTCAGCCGTGACCTGTAGTCCCCCGCGGAGATGCCGTACATATCCTTCAACACATCGAAGGAATCCGCCACCGGCACATCCCAGAACAGCTGGGAGCGCTGCCCGAACACTACGCCAATCTGCGACACATGGGACACCCGCTCCTTCCAGGGAGTTCTGCCGATGATCCAGCACTTGCCGCTATCAGGCGTCAAAATCCCGCTCATAATCTTCACAGTGGTGGATTTCCCAGCGCCGTTGGGGCCAATATAACCGACCAGCTCCCCCTCTTGGATAGAGAAGCTGATACCCGCCAGCGCCTCCACCTTCTCCACATTCCGCATAAATGCTCCCCGGAGCAGCCCCCATTTCCCCTCCGGCCGCCGATACACCTTGAAGCTCTTCTTGATATCCTCCAGTATAATCTGCATGATCCGTCCTCCTTTGCTGCAATAACGTATCATGCTGATGGTGCATTTGGAAAAGACAAGGAGAAGCTCTCTCCATCCTCCGCTCCGCTTACTGACCGGGGGAAACTGTGGAAACCCTCCTTTTTTCGCAGCTATCCTTGATTTTCCGGCACTTGTATGCCATACTATATTTATAATGAAAGTTGAGAGAACGCGAGTTCTCTTTACTATTATCTTTTTCCGGTAATCGATGATGATGATCATCGGTTTTTTTATTTTTCTGCATAATGAAGAGGGATCGGCAGAAGCCTTTCCCTCTTTTTTTGCATGTGAAAAGGACCCTTTGCAGGGTCCCCTCAGACGGTGATTAATGGTATTTCGTTTCCTCTTCCAGACTCCTTTGTTACGTAACCAAATGTCTCTTTAAGGTTTTGCCCTTACGAGTCTTTGGCACATCCCTCCGGTTTCTTATGAGGCTGACATACCTCCGATTGGTTCTTGATCGGCCGAAAGCACTAACGTGTTCAACGCAACCATCGCCTCTCTCTTCACCGTCGATATTAAGATGTCCCGAAACCTGGTAGGTTATACAAGCCAGGTAAAACTTTTTTAAACTTCTTCTGCTTCCGCTCCAGCCGTCAGCTGCCCTCGTGGGGAGCTTTGTGGGAGTGGTTGCGGTTCTTCACCTTCTTGGAGCCGGACAAGGGTGCTTGGGGACCGCCTGCTCCATCTCCATGCCGTTCGCCGGAGGGTGGGTTCACCGGGTTAACCTTTTGCTTGACCATCTATTCTCACCCCTCGCTGCTTATCACAAATCCCGCTGCAAAATTCAGAAACCTTACTGACGGGTGGTGGTATCCCTATTCAGGGCATCCATATGCTTCCGGTCGTTGAGGTCCTGGTTCAACTGCTGGGCATTATGGGCGTTAACCCCTTCCACGTCCAGCCGCTTCACTTCATTTTGCAGATTCTTATCCGCTGATTTCTGCTGGGTCATCCGATTCCTCTCCTCTCTTCTTGTGCAAATGGTTTCCAAAACGAATCAGGCGTGTGTCTCCTGCTGCAGGGCCTGGGCACATTCATGAAGATTGCGGACATGATCCTGGATCAGATCCTGAACCAGCTTGCCCCGTTCATCAATGGTGCCGCCTTCGCCTTTTTCCGCGTCCACCAGCTCCACTAACACCTCGCGGGAATCCACGTAGGTCACCAGAAAATCAAAGAAGTATTGGCTGTGTCCTGCATTGCCTACAGCTACCCGCAGAGCCTTGGGATTGGCCTCGTCGGCCTGCACCGTTACCGCATCCGTGGTTTTCATCGTGGTCGGCAGCACCCGTCGCCATGCGTCAACCAAACGCGACTGATCCATTTGAAGCTGATCCTTCTGCTTGTCACTCATCGGTTTTTGACACCTCCCCTTCATGCTTTAAGGTGCCGAGAGCGCCGCGGGTTTATACTTCTGTCTCCTGCCGTCTTTCCCTAAATCATAAAACCGGAGCATGCAGCAGGAATGTCCTCTGTCATACTCCGGTTTATGGGTTACTTGCTTCGGTCAATGGGAAGAAGCTAACGGGTCAGAAGATTGTACAGGAGCTGAGCCATTTCGGACCGTGTGGCGGTATCAGCAGGCCGCAGTCTGCCGCCGCTGCCGCTGATCAATCCGCTGTCCGCCATGAACGCCACCGCCTCCTTCGCCCAAGACTCAATCTCTCCGCTGTCCGCAAAGCTGGACCAAATACTCCCCAACCCGTTTGTATTTTCCGGCAGCCTGTGGGCGGTTTCCAATACATTTCGGATTAGCGTAAACATTTCTTGCCTTGTAATTTCCCTCTCTGGAACGAACCGCTCAGAATCTACTCCCTGGGCGATGCCAAGCCGCTTCGCTGCAGCCAGGTAACCGGTGTAATAGGTGCTGCCCGCATCGGCAAAATTGTCTGCCGACGGTTCTTCGGGAGTAATCCCATAAGCCCTCATGGCCATAACCAGGAAGCTGCCTCGGGTCATCGCAGCATCGGGACTGAAGATTCCGTCTCCTGTACCGGAGGTAATCTCCCGTGCGGCAATGAAGTCTACCGCCTCGGCATACCATGCATGCTCCGAAACATCCCTGAAGCTTGCCGGGTTATATCCCACCCCATATACGGAAAAATGATTAGTGCGGAAGCGGATCATTCCTGTTCCGGGAATGTACCGGCTTTCTGCTACAACCGCCGGCCTCCCGCTGCCGCTCAGGTAATAGATCACGATAGCATCTGTAATCTCCCCGGCCTTAGGCGTGTAAGGAACAGATACCGTTACGCCTCCTCCAAACCGGGATATGGTCTTATCTCCGCTTATAACCTGAAGGTCATATACTGGCCGGCTCCCCACCAAGCGCTGTGCTTCAGAGGACAACCCGGAGGAATCACTTGGAGACAAATGGAAATGGACATCCCCTGTTGCTTCTGCAGCAATGGTCCTGAGGGCTTCCGTATCAAAAGCTGTCGAAAGCAGGGGAGTGGTGAACGTCAAGTACGCAATTCCCGAGGAGATTGCCTGCTCTATTGCCGTCTGGGGAATTCGTGTTTCAACACCTGCTGTGCCTTCCCCCGCTTCAACTTGAATAATGATTGCCGCTTTAACGCCGTTGCCTTGTGTCTTGGCGGATTCCAAAGCCCGGTTGAGTGCATTGTTTATTTGATCATGTGAAACCGTCGCACTGGCCGCCCCGCCGCTATTGGCGGACACTGCCTTGATGGTCAGTGTAACCGCCGCTATGCCCTCTTGCACATCGACGGGAAGCGGCTCCGCAGGCGCGCCTGGTCCAGCTCCACCATTCCCGGTGCTGCTGCCGTTACCGCTGCTCTCACCTTCGGTACCGCCTCCTGAAGAGCCTCCACCTTCTTCTGACGGCGCCACAGGCGTCACTGTATTGGAAACCTCCGATTCAAGTCCGGCCCCCGCGGCATTATACGCCTTCACCGTAAAGGTATAACTCACTCCATTGGCCAGTCCGGTGAAGACGATGGGACTGCCTGCACTTTCAGCCGTTATGCCCCCTGGACTGGAGACGGCAATGTAGGTTTCGATGGGGCTTCCCCCGTTATCTGCAGGAGCCGTGAAGCTGAGCGTCACACTGCCGTTTCCGGCCACAGCCTTAACGTCTGTGGGTTTCCCGGCCACCGTATGGGGTGTTGCTTCAATCCGGGCGGATTGGATAATCCGGCTCACTTCATCCACCGCAGTAATGTAAAAGGTATAGGATACACCATTGGTTAATCCCCCGGCCTGATACCCGTATACACTTGCTGTTACCGGGCCGCCAACGCCCAGGTAGGTGTTCCCCGGTCCGCCGTAAACACTGTAGGTCACGGCTTCAGGCACAGCCGGCCAGCTTAAGGCCACCGTCCGATCTCCTGGCTTAGCCGTCACCTGGAGCTCCCCAGCGGCTGCAATGATGTACTGCTTTTCCATAACCGAGCTGTCAGTCATTCCCTGCTTCACCGCAATGGCCTTCACCGTAACCGAATCCCCCGGATTTCCGGTAACCTGCACAGGCTGCGTAAACCTGATGCTGCTCCTGCCAGGAGTACCTCCATCCAAAGTATAGTAAATCTCTGCACCGCCTGTAGCGACGGACAGCGTAACCGGCGTACCGGAGAGAATACGCTCCGTTCCCGGACTAATTTGGGGAACTGCGACAGCTCCTGCAGGGAGAATGGCTCCTTGGGCTGAAGCTGTGGAGGAGGTTAGGCGGTAATTCCCCGCATCGGCTCCCGTGAGCTTCAGTCCGGTAATGGTCACCGTTTTACCGCTGCCGACACCCGCATCTGTAAATTCGGCCGCAGCTGAAGCAGGATCCACTTCCACCTCGTCCCCAGGCACTTTTCTGTCCAGAGTAATCCCTGTTATAACAGCTTTAATGCCGCCATCAAACACCTTATCGGCGACAAGTGCACTGCTGACAGCTACCTCTCTAACCCGGATATCTGCCGCCAACGAGGGCTGCACAAGCTCATAGTACATGCTGTCCGCTCCTGTCAGGGAATAGCCGGTTGCGGCTACAGTCTTTCCGGCGCCCGCTTGCTTATCCGCAAATTGCCCGGTGGCGCGTTCGGTCAACAGAACAACCTCATCCCCCGGCTCTATCTGGCCGGACAGCGTCCCGCCCGTTACGGACGCTTCCCGGCTGCCGTCATACTCCTTGCTGGCTGCGTTGGCCCCGCTGACTGTCAGGGTCCGGACCTGGCGGATGGTATAGGAATAATGCGCAGCCGAACTGCTGCTGTAGCCAGTCTGCGCGCCGTATACGCTCAGAACCACAACATCGCCCGGACTGCCTGTAATGGTTACTGTCCCTCCACTGGCTATTTGTCCAGTCATCTCGCCGGGAGAGGCTGCAGCCGGTCCGGCAGCATAATGAATGAGAGCTCCGGGGAAGCCTGCCGTCGTTAATGAAACAGCAGTCCCGCTTTTGACCTCTGTCCCCCCGGCAATTGATGCTGTAGGGGTATCAACCGTGCCTAAACCGTTGATATTGCCAGATGTAATGAAGCTACCGTCATCCAGCCGATAATTCCCGCTGTCCGCTCCTCCCAGCTTCAAGCCGGTCACCGTTACTGACTTCCCGCTTCCTATGGCCTCATTATCAAAAGAAGCAACAGCCTGCGAATAATCCACTGTAACATCCTCGACGCCGATCCGGCCAGTGAGAGAAGCGCCTGCAATGGTTGCGGAACGGGTTCCGTCATAGCTCTTGTCGGCAATCACAATCTGGCTGACAGTCACCGGCCTGGGCACAATGTCCGAAGTAGCCGAATCAGTAGCGGCAATGCTGTAATTGCCCTTATCTGTTCCTGCAAGCATAATATTGCTCACTTCAACGGTCTTACCCAGCCCTGGGGCAGAGCCTCCTGCAAAGACTGCCACGGCCTGGCTGACATCCACGGTGACGATGTCAGTGCCCACGATGCCCCCTGCAATGGATATGCTCTCCACCCGGGCAGAAGGAATGCCGTCATACTCCTTAGCAGCTACGGATATATCGCCCACGGCGAGCGGCTTCTTGACAATACTGGCGGTTACCGTTAACGATTGGTTCAGGGTGTAATAATCCGCATCAGGACCGGCCAGGGAGTAACCGCTGACGGTCACTGTCTTTGCATTCCCGGCATCCTTGTCAGAATAGGTAGCCATAGGCGTACCTGCCAGCACCACCGTATCGCTTCCGATAATTCCGCTCAGAGCCGCACCGCTGAAGTCCGCAGGGGCGTCAACCTTCCCGTCATACTCCTTATCGGAAACAGTAATATTCGTCAACGCAAGAGCTGTTTGAGACTGAACCGTGTAGCTGAAAGAAATAACAGGGCTGTCCGCCTTGCCTGCCGCCACGGCAATCGCCTTTATATTCAATACATCCCCGTAGGTAAGACCAGGGGTTGCTATGGATCCTCCATGCGCAACAAATGTCGGTGTAGCCGTTGTGGGTATGTCAGGCTCCGCATTCACTGCAGCTGTGTAATAAAGAGTGGCCCCACTTTCGGAAGACAACGTGATGACGGCATCCTTTTTAATAAACCCGCTGTTGGTGGTAACCGAAGCAGTTGGCGCTGCCGCAGCAGGCTGAGAATACGTGAACCGGCTGTTGGATCCGGCAGGACTTACGCCTCCTGGTCCTTCCACCCGTACATCCACCGTTCCGCTCCCCGGAGGTGCAGTAACAGTGATTTCCGTATCATGGACTACCTTCAAGCCTGTTCCCGGAATACCGCCGAAGCTTACTCCAGTCGCACCCGTAAAGCCTGTGCCGGTTAGGGTTACAGCCGTTCCCCCCGCTGCAGGTCCTTCGACGGGACTGACAGCAGTTATCTTCGGAATGTCCGTAGCCACGGCCAGACCATAAGCATTTACTCCGGTAATCATGACAGACGGATTGGGCGTTTCTGTAAGACTGGCTGTAAAAATGCCGGCCACAGAGGAATGCCAATCCGAAAAATATAAGGTGCCCCCTTGCTTATGTATGGACAACGCCTTGGGTGAACCGGTTGCGGATGTATAGATGATCTCTTCCCCTTGTCCGGTAGCAAGATCCGCTTTGGCTACATAGAAATCCGGCTCATAGGCGACGGAATAATACAGCTTTCCATTGGCCTCATCTACAGCAAGCCCTGCAGCGTGCACCCCGCTGATAAACGTTTGAGGACTGGTGCCGTCCAGACCGGAACGGATAATAAGACCTAAGTTATAATCGGCGATGTACAGATAGCCTGCTGCCGCATCCACTGCTACCGCCCGAGGGGCACCTGTTGAAGAATATACAACCGTCCCGCCGGTGGCGCCTCTGGCTGCCTTATACACGGTTCCAGTGTTGGGTTCTGCGTAATAAAGATCTCCGTTTTCCGGATTGACAGCCAGCCCTTGGGCGTGGGCTCCTGTAATTACAGGGGCTGCGTCGCTTCCATCCAAATTTGCCTTGAATATGGTGGCAACTGTGCTGTGTGGATCGGAGAAGTAAAGGATTCGGTTTGCCTCATCCACCGCAACAGCATAGGGGCTTCCCGTTTCCGATGTATAGATGACGCTTCCGTGAGCCGGATCTGACAGCGGTGCTACCATAAGCTGGTATGGTGCATAAGACTGGGTATAATAAAAATATTCTGCGGCATAAGCTTTTCCTGCCGTAACACCCCCAAGAATAAGGAGCGAACCCAATAACCATCCCGCTGCATGCCTCGATAATGATTTCCAGAATTTCATGAAAGTCTCCCTCCATTGCAAACGGCTGCCTCCAAGATCCTAATAGTCCCGGGACGGATAGACGCCTTCTACTGCAATAATGTAGTTAATGGCCAGATAAGGCGCTCTTGTCGCAAGCGGCAGAGAATTGCCTGCTACACCCGCAGAGCTGCTTTTTAAACTGGTGTCCGGAGATGCAGTGGTATAAATATTCACCTCTTGCCGGTCAGGAGTGACCGCTTTTGCCAGAATTTTATCCGTGCCGGGTGTATTCGAGGTTCCTTGCGAAGTGTTGGCCGGGTCGGAGAGGGAATGGGTATGTGCAGGCATATTGCTGGACAGAATAGTCTGGGATTCTGTACCGCCTTGTTGACCTAATACGTAATTCTGCAGCCCCGGTCCTTGGCCTGCTCCAACCGGAGAACGGCCCCGGAGATCCGGAAGCGCAAAGGTGGACGTTCCATTCCCGCCGTATGTAGTACCGAGCAAACTGAACAGAGCTGAATTCGTGCTGATGGAAAGCACCTGTCCATTACAGAAGGCCCATCCCCTCGGGGCGAAATTTCCGGCAAACATCCGGATTTCACCCAACATTTGCTCCTCAGCATAGGCCTTTGGCGTTTCTTTCAGCCCGGAAAATAGGGTGACTGCAACAACTGCCATACATACCATGATTTTCTTGAGCGCTTTCATCTTCATCATACTCCCTCTCTTCATTCCGTTAATGTAATAAAGGCATAAGAACCTTGGAATCATTATATCACCTGCCTATTAAGCTCTCATTTTTTTCGATAATTATTTTTATAAAAGATTTCCACTCATTTACTGACCCGCCATAAATGCAAAAAAAAGGACATAACAGCATATGCTGCTATGTCCACTGCTTATTCTTTTACAACCTGCTTGCGGTAATTATAAATGATGCCGCCCTCCGAGCTTTCGTAACGGACAAATGCAAAGCCGCGTTCCACCAGCTCCCGGTTAGGCTCCTCCCGTTTGAATTCATCATCCCCGTTGCAGCACACCAGCCAACCGCCTGGTTTAGTAACACGGATCATCTCGCCAAGCTCCCGGTCAAAGTCATCCCCCACCACATGGCCCGCCATCACCACATCGAAGGTATTGTCCTCGAAGGCCAGATCCGTCGCTACGCCATCCAACACCTTCATATTCGCGATCCCTTCCCGTTGTATCCGGTCCCGCATATACTCCCGCATAACATCACAGGGTTCGCTGGCGTACACCCGTTTAGCCAGGGGGGCAGCAGCAAATGCCAGTCTTCCCGTACCGGCCCCTACGTCCAACACGATACGACCTGCCAAATCAACCAAATCATACAGCCGTTCCGGCCTCCAGCAGCGGATGTAGTTGACTTCCTCCATCACTTCCGGGTATGCATAGACCACGAAGCTTTGGTGATATTCAAGAATCGCCGTTTCCGCGGCGCGAGCTTCCTCCAGGCTTAAGGATTCCGGCACAAGGCTCAACACAGCATCAACAAATTCGGCACACTCCGGTGCTTTCCGCTTGCAGTAATGGGATACGTGAGGGTAGCGGCTCAGGGCTTTCCCCATATCTGCCCGGTAATCACGCCCTGCAGTATTGTAAGGCTTGCATTCCCTCATCCAATACCGGATCACCCACCGGTCCAACAGCAGCAGCGTGTCCATTGTATAATCTTTAGCATGAATCCAGTTCAATACCATATGAATCCTCCAAGGGAAAAAAGGAGGGTTAGCGTATAGTGGCCCTCCTTGTGACAGTTGTGACTGTTGCTGAAAGAATATGTGCGTGTTTCATATCAATCATCCTCCCAATTACTATAATGGTACCAGCATATCACGTAGGAACGACCATTCTGTATGGAATAAATGGATAAAACAAAAAAGACCCTCCCAACAGGGAAGGTCTAAGTTTCTATACATGATAGGTAAGAAATATGGCGGAGAGGGTGGGATTCGAACCCACGGTACCCTCGCAGGTACGACGGTTTTCAAGACCGCTGCCATAAACCACTCGACCACCTCTCCGTATGGATGTCGCCATCCATGAGGCCTGCTTTCAGCCGTGGCAAAAGTCATTGTACCATAGGCCTGACAGGGGGAGCAAGTGTTACTTCTTCTCAATCCGGGTCTTGCCGTTCATGTACGGTACCAGTACCTCAGGAACCCGCACGGAGCCGTCTGCCTCCTGGTAGTTCTCCAGAATGGCGGCAACCGTACGTCCCAGAGCCAGGCCAGAGCCGTTCAAGGTATGGACGAATTCCGGCTTCGCCTTCGGATCCCGGCGGAAACGGATGCCTGCGCGGCGCGCCTGGAAGTCCTCGAAGTTGCTGCAGGAGGAAATTTCCCGGTAGCAGCCTGCGGAAGGCAGCCAAACCTCAAGGTCATAGGTTTTGGCCGAGGAAAAGCCCATATCTCCGGAGCACAGGGACATGACGCGGTAGGGCAGCTTCAACAGCTGGAGCACCTTCTCCGCATTCTGTGTCAGCGATTCCAGCTCGTCATAGGAATTCTCCGGCAGAGTCAGCTTCACCAGTTCCACCTTGTTGAATTGATGCTGGCGGATCAGACCACGGGTATCCCGGCCGGATGCTCCGGCTTCGGAACGGAAGCAGGCGCTGAAGGCAACGAATTTCTTCGGCAGTTCATCCGCTGTGAGAATCTCATCCCGGTGATAGTTCGTGACCGGCACTTCCGCTGTAGGAATCAGGAAGTAGTCGGTACCCTCCAGCTGGAACACATCCTCAGCAAACTTCGGCAGCTGGCCGGTTCCGGTCATGCTGTCCCGATTCACGATATACGGAGGCAGCATTTCCTCATAACCATGCTCTTCCGCATGAAGGTCCATCATAAAGTTGATCAGTGCCCGTTCCAGACGTGCACCTAGTCCCTTATAAAAGGTAAACCGGGAGCCCGTTACCTTGGCAGCGCGTTCGAAATCAAGAATGTCCAGATCCTGGGCCAGCTCCCAATGAGCCTTGGGGGCATAAGCGAATTCAGCAGGACTTCCCTGCTTGCGCAGCTCCACATTCTCTTCCTCGGAATGGCCTACCGGCACACTGGCATGGGGTACATTGGGAATGGACAAAAGCACTTGATCCAGCTCCGCTTCGATTACGCGGATCTCCTCGTCCAGCTCCTTAATCCGGTCTCCCACCTGGCGCATCTCCAGAATAAGCCCCTCAGCGTCCTCTCCGGCACGCTTCTTGGCGGCAACCTCCTGGGACACGGTGTTACGGCGGTTCTTCAAGCTCTCGGCTTCTGTAAGCTTCTCCCGGCGTCTGGCATCCAGATCGGTGAAGCGGTTAAGGTCATCGGTTTGTTTGCCGCGGTTTTGTAAGCCTGTACGCACGCGGTCCGGTTCATTACGCAATAATTTCGCATCCAGCAAAGTTGAAACGCCTCCCGCAAGGGATTGATAAGTTGCTTCATCAATTCTTCAAGTCTTACCCTCTGTATTGCCTAACCATATTCAAAAAATACGAGTGAAAGCCATAATCATCCGTCAATTCGGGATGGAAGGATGCGGCGAGCAGATGCTCCTGCCGCGCGGCAACGATTTGTCCGCTGTAGACGGACAGCACATCCACCGCTTCGCCCACAGATTCGATAAGGGGAGCGCGGATGAACACTGCTCTGACCGTGTCCTCCATTCCCTTTACCGCCAAATCCGTTTCGAAGCTTTCCCGCTGGCGTCCGAAGGCATTGCGGGCCGCTACCATATCCATCAGCCCAAGATGGGAATCCGGTTGGCCGGGAGCTTGTCCCGTGATCTGGCTGGCAATCAGAATCAGTCCGGCACAGGTGCCGAATACAGGCTTCTTCTCTTCGGAGAACTCCCGAATGGCATCAATAAAGCCGTACGTGCGCATCAGCTTACCGATGGTAGTGCTTTCCCCGCCGGGGATAATCAGACCATCGATTTCCTTAAGCTGCTCCGTCCGCTTGATGACAACCCCTTCGCCACCCGCCAATTCAATCATCCGCACATGCTCCGCTACTGCGCCTTGAAGGGCAAGCACGCCTATCTTCATATCCATTCCTTCTTTCTCTCCTGCCAAGCAACGCGAGGCAGGAGAGGCCTCTAGCTGCCTCATCCTGCCCGTTTTGCGAGCCCGCCCCGCAATTCAGCTATACAGAAGCTCTTTCCTGATCAGAGCTGCTTTTACCAGCCGCGGTCCTGCATGCGTTGGGTTGCGTCCAGCTTGGAAATTTCAATGCCCTTCATGGGAGTGCCCAGGTTCTTGGACAGCTCTGCAATCAGTGCATAGTCTGTGTAGTGTGTAGTAGCTTCCACAATCGCCTTGGCGAATTTTTCCGGATTGTCCGACTTGAAGATACCGGAGCCTACGAATACGCCGTCGGCGCCCAGGTGCATCATCAAAGCCGCATCCGCCGGAGTGGCAACGCCGCCTGCCGCGAAGTTAACCACCGGCAGCTTGCCGGTTTGGTGGACTTGTAGCAAGAGCTCATACGGGGCACCCAGGTTCTTGGCTTCCGCCATCAGCTCGTCCAGGGACAGGCTTTGCACCTTGCGCAGTTGAGCGTTGATCATGCGCATGTGGCGTACCGCTTCCACGATATTGCCTGTGCCCGGCTCACCCTTGGTACGGATCATAGACGCGCCTTCGCCGATCCGGCGGAGTGCTTCACCCAGATCGCGTGCGCCGCAAACGAACGGAACGGTAAATTCCTTCTTATTAATATGGAACACTTCATCGGCAGGCGTGAGTACTTCGCTCTCATCGATATAGTCGGCACCCAGTGCCTCCAGAATCTTCGCCTCCACAAAATGACCGATACGGGCCTTCGCCATAACCGGGATCGTCACGGCCTTTACAACGCCCTCAAATACTGTGGGGTCAGCCATACGGGCAACGCCGCCAGCCGCACGGATATCGGCAGGTACGCGCTCCAGCGCCATTACGGCGGAGGCTCCGGCCGCTTCCGCGATCTTCGCTTGTTCGGCGTTCATAACGTCCATAATGACGCCGCCCTTTTGCATTTCAGCCATACCTCTTTTTACACGGGAAGTTCCTGTTTCCATCAAGATAACCCTCCTAAACATTATGTCCCAATGCGCAGTTGGCGCCGGAATTTACAAGTGGTGTTACAAAAAGATTCTAACCATTGATTTTACAGGAACACCCGCCATTATACAACCGCGAAAGGGCGATTCCTCCAGGTTTTTTGTCGATTAGAACAAATTCGTAAAGAAATGTCGGATGGACCGCATCATCAGCTTAAACCAGCCCGCTTTCTTCACATCTTCCTTCGCCACCAGATTTACATCATACGTTTGGTTGTTGTAGGTCACCGTCAGTTTGCCCAGAACCTCGCCTTTTTCCACCGGCGCTACACGGACATCCTCGGCAGCAGGCTCTCCCACCTTCACAATCTCTTCGTCCTTAACACCCTTCTTCACCAGAATGGACAAGGCCGATTGGGTTACAACCGGTACATCGGTATGGATCGCCTTTTTGACTTCTACGGTTTTCAATTCATCAACTTCAGTATCTGCCTTGACGATTTCCTTCATTTCAAAGGTATTAAACCCGTAGTTCAGCAGCTTGGCTGTTTCCAAAAAACGCTTCGGTTCCGTCTTAGCGCCCATCACCACGCTGATCAGTCTCATTCCGTTACGCTCAGCGGTTCCGGTAAAGCAATATCCGGCCTCGTTGGTGTGCCCGGTTTTCAGCCCGTCCAGTCCCTGGAACACATAAGAGCGGAAGTTGGGGTTACTTTGATTGCCCTCCAGCATCCAGTTCCAGTTGATCATAGGGGACTTGTCCGTTTCGCGCAGCTTTTTGGACGGAATCTTGGTAAACTCCAGCACTTCTTTATGCTCATTCAAAATATGATAAGCCAAGGTGGCGGCGTCTCTTGCGGACATGACAGTTTCACCCTGCAGATTCTTCGGGGCATATTTCCCCATATCGATCCGGCTGAGGCCTGTGGAGTTAATAAAATTGGCATCCTTGGACAGCCCCAATTTGCGGGCTGTATCGTTCATCAATGCAGCAAACTGCTCTTCGCTACCCGCTACCTTTTCTGCCAATGCCACACTGGCATCATTGCCCGAATAAATAGACATGGCCTCGAACATACTGCGTACAGACAGGGTCTCATTTACCGCCAACAGCTGTCCGGAACCGATGGTATCGGCCGCATGCTGGGAGGTGGTTACCGAATCATCCCACTTCAACTTGCCACTCTTAATATCTTCCAGAACCAGATACTCGGTCATCATCTTGGCCATACTGGCCGGAGGCAGCGCCACATCCGCATTGTTCTCATACAATACCTGTCCGGTAGCCGCATCCATCAGAATGGCGGAGGAAACCTCCAGCTTCAGATCGGGCGCAGCATCGGCTGCATGCGCATGTCCTGGATCATGAATGACGGCAAGATGCAAGGAAACGACAGCTGAAAGAATCATGACGCCAATTCTACTTTTCTTCGCAACGGCTTTCTTCACTACCCACACTCCTATAAAAAATGATTATTCACATTGCTTTATTGTACCATAGATTGCCCCCCGTTTTGTAACCCGATTTCTTGGGCACCAAATCTCCATTAATTCATTGGCTGAACATGCCTCCGGCCATAATAAAAAACAGGACAAGCGGATAGGCTCGTCCTGTTGTAATGTATTCCAACTGTCCCCTGGCTTACAAGGAGTAGTTTGGCGCTTCCTTTGTAATCTGTACATCATGAGGGTGGGATTCGCGGAGACCGGCTCCGGAGATCCGTACAAACTGGGTATCTTCCTTCAGCTGCTCCAGATTGGCTGTTCCGCAATACCCCATGCCCGAACGCAAACCGCCGATCAGTTGATGGATGGTATCCGCCAAAGGCCCCTTATAAGCCACACGGCCTTCGATGCCTTCCGGAACCAGCTTGCTTTCATTCTCCTGGAAGTAGCGGTCCTTGCTGCCATCCTTCATAGCTCCGATGGAACCCATGCCGCGGTATACCTTGAAGCGCCGACCTTGATAAATCTCGGATTCTCCAGGGCTCTCCTCTGTACCGGCGAACAGGCTGCCGATCATAATGGCTGAAGCGCCTGCCGCAATGGCCTTGGTCAGGTCACCGGAATACTTGATCCCGCCGTCGGCAATCACCGGAATGTTGTAAGGCCGCGCAGCCATGGCACAGTCATAAATGGCGGTAATCTGCGGTACACCGATGCCGGCAATAACGCGGGTGGTACAAATGGAACCCGGCCCGATACCTACCTTAACAACGGATGCGCCTGCTTCAATCAGGTCTCTGGTGGCTTCGGCAGTTGCGACGTTGCCGGCAACAATCACCAGCTCCGGATATGTGGAGCGGATACTGGCCACCGCATTGAGGATGTTGCGTTGGTGACCATGCGCGGAATCCACCACAATCAGATCCACACCGGCTTGTACCAAAGCAGTTACCCGTTCCATGGTATCCTTGGAGATCCCTACCGCAGCGCCTACAACCAAACGTCCTTGCGGGTCCTTAGCGGCGTTAGGGAACTGGATTGCCTTCTCAATATCCTTAATGGTGATGAGACCCTTCAGCTCATAGTTCTCATCCACCAGAGGCAGCTTCTCGATCTTATGCTTCTGCAGAATACCTTCCGCTTGTTGAAGGGTGGTTCCCACAGGAGCAGTGACGAGATTGTCGCGGGTCATAACTTCCTTAATCTTGATAGAGTAGTCATGGACAAACCGCAGGTCCCGGTTGGTCAGAATCCCAACGAGCTTGTTGGCTTCGTTGACAATCGGCACGCCGGAAATCCGAAATTTGCTCATCAGCTCTTCCGCATCATACACATGGTGCTCCGGAGTAAGAGAGAACGGATTGGTGATAACGCCGCTTTCGGAGCGCTTCACCCGGTCTACCTCTTCCGCCTGCTGGCTAATGGTCATGTTCTTGTGAATGACGCCAATTCCACCCTCACGGGCAATGGCAATCGCCAGCTGAGATTCTGTGACGGTATCCATCCCGGCACTCATGAGCGGTATGTTGAGCTTCAGCTTGGAACTGAGTCTGGTGGAGACATCCACTTCCCTCGGCAGTACATCAGACTTCCGGGGCATCAACAACACATCATCAAACGTCAGTCCTTCTTTAGCAAACTTCGTTTCCCACACGCCAAATGGCCTCCTTAAGAGTACGTTTTCCCGATATTTTTGCTATTGTACCAAATGGTCAATTTTAATGTCAACCCTGGACATTTTTTGCCTCCAAACTAACCATTTATTTGTAATGAATTAGGATGGTTTGTGGAAATATGGATCAAACTGTATAATTACACCGCTATTTTTAGGAGGAGCTATAGGACCGTTTTGTTTCTTGATCCTCTATGGCCCTCTGTACTCGTTCACTCTGGAGCTCTATGCTCCTCTACACTCGTTCACTCTTTTGCTCTACGCTCTCTATTGTCTTTTCACCCCGCTTACGGACACCAGAGCCCTTATTCGCCTCATTAAGTGCCATCCTGAACTCTAACGGACCCAGGTGCTCTTATTCCGCTGAAAAGATGCCTCCACCGCCTCCGTTTCCGCAAATAGCGTCACTGGAGTCCGTTAGAGTAGCCAGACCCCTGTTTTTGACTAAATAGCGCTTCTCCAGTCCGTTAGCCCGCGAGACTACAACAAAAAGACCCTCTAGCGTGAGCTAAAGGGTCTGTCTGTGCTTGGCAACGTCCTACTCTCCCAGGACCCTGCGGTCCAAGTACCATCGGCGCTGGAGGGCTTAACGGTCGTGTTCGAGATGGGAACGCGTGGTTCCCCTCCGCCATCATCACCAAACGCTTTGCAAGTCAAGGCTTGCGCCCTGAAAACCGGATGCGAAACGAGGTCACCGAAACCTCTTCTTGAATCATATATCTTACCGGGCCCCGCCAAAGTACTCGGAATCGGCTTCGTCAGCGTCCTCTTCACTTTGGTGGGATTTTAGGTTAAGCCCTCGACCGATTAGTATTCGTCAGCTCCATGTGTTGCCACACTTCCACCCCGAACCTATCTACCTCGTC